>NZ_JBITSX010000018.1:0-95822 GCF_044541255.1 Pseudomonas sp. NPDC085632
GCCCTGCTGGCCTAAACAGAAAGCCACGGCAGCTGAGACCGGTCAGTCGACAAGTAGCAAAGGATTGAATGCATGCGTGCCTTAGCTGAGTTCATCATGCGAGGCCGTATGCAGGCCACTCTCGTGGTGGCCGGATGTGCAACATTGCCGTTGTTGTATTGGTTGGGTGCTGCCGCGGGGAGCCTTGTGCTGCTGCGGCGCGGACTGACGGACGCCCTGGGTGTTCTGTCTCTGGGGCTGCTGCCGGCGTTGATCTGGTGGCTGTATGCCGATGACCCACGGGCACTTCTGGTGCTGCTGGGGTCTTCGGGACTTGCGTTGGTTTTGCGCGCAAGTGAATCCTGGGTTCGCACGCTGCTGGTCAGCGTAGTGATTGGAGTGGTGTTTTCGGTGGTGCTCGGGGCAGCGTTTGCGGCCCAGATCGAGATGCTCGCGCAGGCCTTGATAAAGGTCATGCCGGCGCTTCTCGGTGAGACCTACAAGCAATTGTCGGTCGATGAGCAAGCGCGTTTCGCGTCCCTGATTGCACCGGTCCTGACCGGACTGATTGCGGCTTTGTTGCAAATCGTCAGCGTGCTGAGCCTGATTGTCGGGCGGCATTGGCAGGCGTTGTTGTACAACCCGGGTGGTTTTGGTCGCGAGTTTCGCGCCATCCGGATCCCGCTGGGGCCGGCGATGTTGCTGCTGGCGTTGATGCTTCTGGGCCCGAATCTCGGTGCACAGATGGCCATGTTGACGCCGTTGTGCAGTGTACCGCTGGTGTTCGCCGGACTTGCCCTGATTCACGGGCTGGTCGGGCAAAAGCGACTGGCCGGTTTCTGGCTGGTGGGGTTGTACGTCACGCTGCTGTTGTTCATGCAACTGATCTATCCGTTGCTCGTGGTCCTGGCCATTGTCGACAGCCTGATTGATTTTCGCGGTCGTCACGTGTCGAAAGACACCGACAGCGCGAACGGTGAAGGTTAAAAGTTAGAGGATTTTCACATGCAACTGATCCTTCTGGAAAAAGTCACCAACCTGGGCAACCTGGGTGACAAAGTAAACGTTAAGGCCGGTTACGGTCGTAACTACCTGCTGCCTTATGGCAAAGCTACCGCCGCGACCCCAGCGAACATCGCTGCGTTCGAAGAGCGTCGTGCCGAGCTGGAAAAAGCTGCTGCAGACCGTAAAGCATCGGCTGAAAGCCGTGCTGCCCAACTGGCCGAGCTGGAAGTGACCATCACTGCCACCGCTGGCGACGAAGGCAAGCTGTTCGGTTCGATCGGTACTCACGACATCGCTGACGCACTGACCGCCTCCGGCGTTGAAGTTGCGAAAAGCGAAGTTCGTCTGCCGAACGGCACCATCCGCAACGTGGGTGAATTCGACGTGGCTGTGCACCTGCACGCCGAAGTTGAAGCCACCGTACGCGTTGTCGTGGTAGCAGCTTAAGCAACACTGATCGGCTGGCGGCTTGTCCGTCAGACGGTTAACATCGGGCACGATCCTGTTTACAGGTCGTGCCCTTTGTCTTTCTGAATTCCCTGTTTTTCCAAACAACACAAGTGGCCATGAACGATATCTCCGCTCCCGAGCAATACGATCTGCAAACCGCTGCCCTGAAGGTGCCGCCGCATTCCATCGAGGCCGAACAGGCCGTACTCGGTGGTCTGATGCTGGACAACAACGCCTGGGAACGCGTGCTCGATCAAGTCTCCGACGGCGATTTCTATCGGCATGACCACCGTCTGATCTTCCGTGCGATCGCCAAACTGGCTGATCAGAACTCCCCGATCGACGTCGTGACCCTTGCCGAGCAATTGGACAAGGAAGGTCAGACCTCGCAAGTCGGCGGCCTCGGTTACCTCGGCGAGCTGGCGAAAAACACGCCATCCGTCGCCAACATCAAGGCCTATGCGCAGATCGTCCGCCAGCGTGCGACGTTGCGCCAACTGATCGGCATCAGCACCGAGATTGCCGACAGCGCTTTCAACCCGGAAGGGCGCACCGCCGAGGAGATCCTTGATGAAGCCGAGCGGCAGATCTTCGCGATTGCCGAGGCCCGGCCGAAAACCGGTGGCCCTGTCGGTGTGAATGACTTGCTGACCAAGGCCATCGACCGCATCGACACCTTGTTCAACACCGATAACGCCATCACTGGCCTGTCTACCGGTTACACCGACCTCGACGAGAAAACCAGCGGCCTGCAACCGGCCGACCTGATCATCGTCGCCGGTCGTCCGTCGATGGGTAAAACCACCTTCGCGATGAACCTGGTGGAAAACGCCGTACTGCGCAGCGACAAAGCGGTGCTGGTGTATTCCCTCGAAATGCCAGGCGAATCGCTGGTCATGCGTATGCTCTCCTCGCTCGGCCGGATCGACCAGACCAAAGTGCGTTCCGGTCAGTTGGAGGATGACGACTGGCCGCGCCTGACCTCGGCGGTCAACCTGCTCAATGACCGCAAGCTCTTCATCGACGACACCGCCGGTATCAGCCCTTCGGAAATGCGTGCGCGTACCCGGCGTCTGGCGCGTGAGCACGGTGATATCGGCCTGATCATGATCGACTACCTTCAGTTGATGCAGATTCCAGGTTCCGGCGGCGACAACCGAACCAACGAGATTTCTGAAATCTCGCGTTCCCTGAAAGCGCTGGCCAAGGAATTCAACTGCCCGGTGGTGGCGCTGTCCCAGCTCAACCGTTCCCTCGAGCAACGGCCGAACAAACGTCCGATCAACTCCGACCTCCGGGAATCCGGAGCGATCGAGCAGGACGCCGACGTGATCATGTTCGTGTACCGCGACGAGGTGTATCACCCGGAAACCGAACACAAGGGCATCGCCGAAATCATCATCGGCAAGCAGCGTAACGGCCCGATCGGTTTTATCCGCCTGGCGTTCATCGGCAAATACACCCGTTTCGAAAACCTCGCGCCGGGCAGTTACAACTTCGACGACGACGAATAAATGCTGGCCGAAGTCTTTCGGCCAGCATCCGTTCCTGTGGACTTATGCGCTTGCGCCCACTGCTTCCTCAGCAGTGTTGACCGGTGTGTACTCGGCAAGCTCTTGCCGGGTCAATGTTTCGATCAATGCTGCTTCCTCAATCAGCAACGATGCCTGCATCGCTTTGGATTGCGTCTCGTAATCGGCAAACGATAGTTCCTTGGCGCTGTGTGACTCGTCGAGTACAGCCTGCCGATCCTGAAATGGCTGGCGCTGCTTTTCGAACGTTTCCTGGTACTTATGGGTGAGGAATTTTTGCCAGAACTCTCTCGCCACCAACTCCTGGAATTCTTCAGGGGAGTTATCCAGCGCGATGACTTTCTTGTATGCGTCCTCCAGTTGCGTCGCTGAAACGCCGGCCAGACGAGAAAAGCCCATTTTTTCCGGTTGCCCCGGCAATTGCAGTCGGTCTTTCAAACCGTGGCGATAGAAGAGTCGGACTTCGACCTCCTCGGGCACATGCGGCGGTGGAAGTGCTGCTGCTTCTAGAGGGGACCTGGCTGCGGCAATGGCGGCCTCGCGTTGCGCAATGTCCGCCGAGGCGATTTTGTCGACTTCATGCAAGCGGAACAACGCTTTGGATAATGCGAACAGCTTTGGCCCCTGCGCCTTGTCGCCGGCCTGGGCAAGGGCGTTATGCATCATCATTCGGGTTTCCAGATTGGCAAACGTGAAAGCCGCCCGATCGCAGCAGGCTGCGTCGCCCGCCCGATCAAACACTTCGCTGCGCAGACGTTCGGACTCAGGCGTGTTCTCGGTAATGCTGTCGATCAGCCGCCAGACTCGACTCTGAAGCTCGTTGTGACCGGTGGGGGACTCCAACAGGCGTTCAAACGTATTGAACAGACCATCCGAGCGTGGCTGTTTACGCAGTCTCCGCCATTGGATTTTTCTGGTCGCCAGTTGATCCGCGGTGAATCCTGCTGTCCAGCGCACCACGGGATCGTCTGTGGAACTACGGTTGATGACCGGGGCGTGACCTCGCGCCGTGTCGACCAGATTTCTCAAGCCAGTCAGCGGTGTTCCGGCCTGTATCAGACGGTCGTTGTACTGGGTCAGCCGGGTCAGGGTCGCTGCGGACAGCGGATTATGGGCAATGTCGGTCACATCGTTGATGCGCACGGTGTGCCCCAGGCGCTCGTCGGGCGGTGCAATGACAGCATCCGGAATCTCGATAATTCCATTGTTGCTCAAATTGATGGTGTCCAGCAGGGGCTGATCGGCAATGCCCGTCGGGAAGGTGTCGATACCGGTGATGGCCAGATTGAGCGAACGCAGGTCGGTTATCGCGCTGAAATCGGGTGCGATACCCAGTAGCGGATTTTCATGCAGCCAGAGTGCTCGCAGGGTCGTTCGCTCTGACAGGACTCGGGCCGTGTCGGCGGTGAGGGAAATCCGGTTTCGCTCTAGAAACAGTCGTGTCAGCCCGTTCATTTCGCCAATGGCGGGTGGCAGTTCACGCAGTTGATTTTGCGAAAGATCCAGCCAGCGAACATGCCGAAAACGCGTCAGAAAGCCTTCAGGCGAAGTGCCCAGGTTCATATTGCTCAGGTTGAGCGAGCCCACGTGACTGAAGTCCACATCGAGGTCGGGCAGGCTTGGCAACCTCAGGCCGCTGAGATTCAGTTCCAGGCCGATGGGCGTTCGGTCAGCGGCCAGTTTCGGGAGTGTCTCTTGGCGCCAGCAACTGATGATCTTCTCGCTGGCCGTGACCCTGTCAGGGCGGGTTTGTGCGTTGAGCGCCAACTGGTTCGCCCGAACGTAGCCCCCACGATCGCCCCCACCAGAGTAAACCCAGGCGTCGAGCTGACGTTTCAGCAGGCCGAACTCCTGCTCGAGGCTGCGGATTTTGGTGACCGCCGCATCACGGTCGAAGCTCCAGACGTATTCCCTGCACTGTTTGATGTCCTTGTTTGGAAACAGCCGCTGATAACGCTGCGTCGGCGAGTTGTCGCTGTCAAATGTCACCTCATGCTGAGAAGTCAGCAGATCGGGCGCTTCCGTGCTCACACGCTGCCAGTAGTCGTCGAAAGATTTCCAGTAATCGGGCGGAAAATCATTGCCGGCGAGTTGCGTGTTGTTGTTGATTCGGGCGATCGTCAGCAATTGTTCTGGCGCCGGATTGATGAAGTCCTGTGGCACTTCAGTCAAACGGTTATCGCGCAGATCCACAGTGCTCAGCCCTGTCTTGTCCTGCAGTCCGGTCGGCCATTGATCGATCCCCGTATTTTTCAACCGCAGGTATTTCAACCCGGACATGTTGCTGAAGTCAGGGAGCCGCGATAGCGCTGGATTCCCGGAAAGAGAAACAAGCTCCAGATGCCGCAAGGTACTGAGCGTTGCCGCACTTTCTTCGTCCAGTACAAGCCGGTTATCGCTCAAGTTGAGGTGGGTCAGTTTGTCCATCGCACCCACAGCTCGGGGGAGGGTTTCAATCCCGCAATTGTTGATCAGTAGATGCTCAAGATGAGTAAAGTTAGAGAGGAATATGTCGGCATCACCCGACCAGGTAACGTTGTCGAGCATGAGCAATCTGACATGACTGAAGTCTGCGGTGAGAGCCGGGAGCGGCGTGTTGAAGGACGCCAGCCTTAGTATTTCTCCGGGGTCTTGAAGCCAGCAGCCTCTGATGATTCTGGCGACACGTCGCGCCTGTATCCTTGCAGGTGAGTCAGCCCCGGATGAATCGGTCTGGCTGCTGTCAACGTAGGATTTCAACTGGGCCTCCAGTGAGTCCAGTTCCTCAGCGCGTCGAGCCAGTTTTAGTTTGGCCTCATCATCCAGTCCGGTGAAAAACTTGCGGGCCTCTTGTGCGTTCTTGTTCGGGTAGAGCCGCTGCACTGTGGCGACCTCGGGCATATCACCATCAAGTCTGAATGCGCCGGCCAATGCCTCGGTGCTCAGCTGCGGGTGCTCGGTCGCTACGCGTCGCCAAAATACTTCAAGTTTTTCCCAATAGTCGCGCGGGAAAGGATTGCCCTCAAGCAGCGTGACGCTGTTGATCCGTGCGATCGCCTCGAGTTCATCCGTCGAAGGGGTGAGGTGTGCCTCGGGAACCTCGGCCAACTGATTATTGCGCAGGTCCAGCTGCTTCAGTTGTGCCTGATTGCGCAAACCCGTTGGCCACTGATCCAGTTGTGCATGACGCAGGTTCAGCGTTTCCAGTTCAGCCATACCGGCAAAATCAGGAGTTTTACCCAATGGATTGCCTGACAGGTCAAGCGTCTTGAGTTTGCCCAGCGTGCTCAGTTCTGCCGCCGTTTGCTCGTTGAGTGCAATACGGTTCGAACTCAGATCCAGCTTGCTCAGATTGGACATCTGCACAATGGCAGCGGGCAACGTACCCAGCGTAGAGCCGGTAATCTGCAGAGACTCCAGAGCGGAGAAGTTTCCGAGAAATATGTTGGCCGAGTCGGACCAGGTGACCGATTGCAGTGTCAGGTGCCTGACATGTCTGAAATCCGCTGTCAGTGCGGGCAGAGTTCCATTACCGGTCTCCAGTCCGAGAGTGTCCCCGCCCTGATGGCGCCAACAGGACTTGAGGCTATCAGTCACTTCTTGCGCGTAGTTTCGCGATGTTGCCGGTGCCGAAGCGAGGGTGGATTGTCTGGCCCAGGTACTCAGTTCGATCTCGAGCGTTTTGTAGGCGGTTTCGCGACGGGTCAAGCCATCCGCGACGTCATTTCCCAATGACTCGATGAAGCTGTCAATCTCGTCATCGGTATGATCCGGGAACAGTTTTTTTGCGCGGGACTTTGGGCTGCGCAATTTGTTGAGGGACAGAGATAGCCGATCCAGTAGCCCCAGGCGAACAGGCGCGCGAGCACCATCGCTGCTGCGTAACATCCCGCCCGCACCGGCAACTGTGATACCAAGCCAGCCTTGTACAGCATCGAAAACAATCGGTTCCGACCTTCCCGGGCGCGTCGCGATATACCGGTTGGCGCCGTCACTGGCTACGGGGTCCTCGCTGCGCACAATGCGCATCACTGCTGCCAACGGGGTTGATCCATCGGCATCATGCAGGACCTGATAGGCATGGTTTTCGATCACCACGTAGAGTTTGCCGTCAAATCGATGAAGACCGTCGTGGCCAGGTACTGCGTGGCTGAAATCCAGCCCTGTGCGAAACGGCTCCAGTCGGGTTTCGCTCAAACGAAAGGTGACCGGTTGAAAGTCTTCCAGCCTGTGCCAGAGCCCGCTGCCGGGATCGCGCAACAGCAATGGGCCGGACGCTATTGATTCGCTTGATAACGTGGCCCGCAACAGACCCGTGAGCGGATCCTTGCCAACCTGCACGATGCCGCCGTCGGCCAGCTCAGCGTATTGTCGACCCTTGTGCGTTGTTAAACCGTTGTCGTCGGGTGCCGCCAAACCCGCCGCTGCAGTGAGCCGATAATGTTCCAGTGATTGATTGATCGGATGGGAGATGTCTGACGAAGGGGCCGAATGCACCGTGATGGTCGGTGCCGGCGCGATCGCATCGAGGTCGGCTTGTGTCCCTGGCCTGCCCGATCGCGGCGAGTGGCCGCCCGGCGTCGGGATTTCGACACTTGTACGCGGTGGCAGCTCAGGGCGCGGGGTATTCACCTCCGGTGTGGTGTTTGGGGGAAGGGGTGTATTACCGGAACTGTTGCCATTAGGGGGCCGTTTAACGGGCATGTCTTTTTATCCTTGTAGAGTGTGCGCATCAGCTCGCCTGAGCAGGGGCTGATGGCAGGGGCGGCGTCATTGCCTGATTCAGCGTTTGGTCCCAATGCTCCTCACTCGGGCTTGGGAAGCACGGCAGCCGGACTGGCCAGTGCAAATATTTTTGTCGCGGTCTTGCCATCGAAGGTCTGACGCCAGATGGCCACGTGCGGTAAGCCGGCCTGTTCATCGCGACGTTGAGACTCGATGCCGCGCCTGCTCTGTTCAAGCGTTTTGAGGTGACCGCCTCTTGTCGTGAAATTCAGGGGCAGGGCGTCGCGCCTGTCGTAGTGGAAATGGGCTTCCCATAACGGAGTGTCGTCGGCACGGTCACGGATCGAGTAAACGTCAAGAAACGACTTGCTCTGGCCTTTGCCCTGCGGCGTGCGATCAACGGTCTTGCGCACATTGAGCTCGTCGGCATCCATCAGATAGTTCAACCGCATGATGTCGAGCACTTCCTTGTTCTTGTACATGCGCACCAGAACGCTTTCACCTTGCGCGGCAAGCGAGTCAGCGGCGGCTCGCAAGCGGGCTCCCAGGTCGATGATCTCTAAATCCTCGGCGGCCCCTTCGTGGTTTTGCAGGCGTCTTGCCTGCTCATTCAGGCTTTGCGTCGCTTTATCCAGGTCTTCGACAATTTCAGTGGGGTTGGTCTTTCGGGCTTCGTCCTGTCTGGCCTTGTCGGCGTGTTGTCCGACTTCGGCCAGTAACCGTTTAGCCTCGGCGACGAGTTGTGGCCTGGGTTCACTGATCATGGGAGGGGGCACGGGCAACCATTCGCCATGTCTTTTTTCGTAACGTGCCGAAGGAAAGTCCGGACGCAACGGATCCGGAACATTGACGGTGACGCTGCCGTCTTGAGCCGTTTCCATGTTCCCGACCAAGACCCGGTAAGTGCCATGCTGACGGACACGGAAAACCTTCCTGGCCGGCACGGGGCGCGCATTTTCGGAAGGGTCGGGCTGCGCTGGAAGAAAATCGAAATCGATGTCGTGGCTGACGCTTGGCAGCGCGGTGTTGCGATCAAGCGAGTCAAGAATTTCGCTTAATCTGTTTTCGATGCGCTTCTCGAATGGACCTATCAGGCTGAGGATTTCCCTTGTGTACTCGGTCCTGGAAGCGTCGATGGCGGCCAGTTGCATCTCAAAGCGGGATTTGTCTGTCCTTATCTGATCAAGGGTCAACAACAGCGCCATCGGATGATCGCGTTGCGGGACGTTATTCAGGTCGCCGGTAATCAGGTCGATGGCCGCAAGCGAGGGCATGGTTGCATTGGGCGCGTGGTCGGGCGTGCCCGCATACAGGTGGACGTAGAGGATCAGCTTGTTGAAGTTGATGCGCTCGGCCGAGGGCACTTGCTGGCGGATTTCTTCGAGTGTCGGGGCCGCACCGGGATTGGTTTTTTTGATTTCAGCCATCACCAACTCCCGCTCTTCGAGATACCTCAACTTCTTGTTCAGGTGGGGGATGACCCTTTTGCAACTGTCGGCGTCCAGCCTCGAAAACGTAGGCCTGACCCTCAAGTCCATGGCCGCCATGAGCCGGTTCAGGAACTCTGCTCGCTCGATCCGGAAGGTGTGCAGTTCTTCGCCGAACAGCCCGCTTGCTTTCACGCGTATCAGCCAGTTCTTGTTAAGAACAAGCGAATCCACAAAGTCTGCTTGCTTGAGAACGTGCCTGAGCAGATTCACTTCAAGGTTGAGCAGTTTGGCGTTTTTCTCTGTACTGCCCTGCGGCAGATTTTTGGTATCGGCCCACAGCGCGTCATGCCGTGCTGACGAGGCCACCAACTCTGCGTGGGCCTTCTGAAAAGGTACGTACATCAGCAGCAGATTATCTTTGCTTAACAGCGCTGCCTGCGCATCCGGGATGCCAGCCTTGTCGGCCGACAAATGGTAGACCCATCGGTTGCCCTCATCGCGCCTGACCGCTCGTGTTTTACCGCTGCGGCTGGCCCGGTAGGTATTGGCAATGTCGATGGCGACAGGATCATTCGGGTTGACGATGCGCCAGGCTTTTTGTGTCGCGGTGGATGCCCTCACATCGTGCATGGCCTGATAAACATCATGGTGAATGCTCAGGTACAGCCGACCTTCGTGGCGAAACATTCCGTCGCCGTCTGCCTCGACGCCGGTGAAATCCAGAGGGGTGCGCAGCGTTCGCAGGTGAGTATCGCTCAAGGTTACGGCGTCACCGTCCTTGAGCGGATGCCAGAGACCGCTGTCGGCGTCGCGCAGCAGTAGCGGTCCTGAGGCCGTCTGTTCAGCGGCGAATCTGCAACGATAGAGGCCGGTCTGCTCATCTGCGCCGATCATAACGATGCCGTCGTTTGCTACATCGACATATTCGCGTCCCTTGTGCACCCTGAGGCCCTCGGCGTTGGCCGGTGTCAAACGGGCGGGTGCCGGGAGCCAGTAGCGCTCCAGCGTTCGGGGTCCCGCTGAACCGACTTCCAGTGCGGGTACTGTCGAGTGCGTGATCACGACAGGAGAGGGGCTGGCCACTCCTGGGGCGGCAGCGCTGTGGGGGAGGGCCGGTCGCAGTTCTAAGCCAAAGGATAACGGCGAATCCGGTGTCGTACGCGACGCTTGCCCGGTATTACCGTGCAGTGGTGCATCCGGGCGGGAAGGGCCATCCACATTGGTGGTGCCCTTGGCGGGTTTTTTTGGAGCCATGTTTTTTTCATCCTTGAAAAAGTCCCTCAGCCCTGGTTCAGGGGGAGGCTGTTCTATGAAGCCAGTTGGAATATTTGCCGCGCTGTCGACAGGTCGATGTCTGCTCGCCATATACGCACATGTGCCCGACCCGCCTGTTCATCCCGGTACAGGTACGGTTTCACGACGCCATGTCGAAGATTTTCTGCGCTGTTTTGCGGTCGAGGGTCAGTCTCCAGACGGCGACATGCGGACGCCCGGCTTGTTCATCCCGACGTTGGGACGACGCACCTGTGCGGGCTTGATCAAGCGTTTTCAGATGACCGCCGCGGTCGTTGAACCCGAGTGCAGAAGTGTCTGCTTTCGGATAGTGAAAATGGGCCTCCCATAATCGCTCCCCCGTCTGCTTGTCGCTCAGCACGTAGATATCCAGAAACTCTTTGTTCGCGCCTCTGCCCAGCGGCTGCCGGCTCTGAATTCGTTTGACGCGCAGTTCGTCGCGGCCGATCAGGTACACCACCCGATCGGCGCTCAAGTAGCTTTTGTCTTTGAACAGCCGAATGCGGATCGCTTCGGCTTCGTTGTGTAATCGCTGGCTGTCTTGCCTGAGTCGTTGCCGGACAGGTCCAGTATCAATGGCGGAAGGGTTTGGAGCTTTTTCTATCTGTGGAATAAAGTCATCGAGCACGATGGCTTTGCTGACCAACTCATCCACGATGCCTGATGCATTATGTTTTGCCGCCTCTTTTTTCCAGGCCTCGCGCAAATACTGATCTGACATTGCCAGGTGCTGCTCGGCTTCAGTGGTCAGCTTCGACAGGCTTTTTGCCGGGGTGGCTACGCGGCGGTGCCACTCGCCCTCTCGCCGCTCATACGTCTGCAGGATCTCGGCGGGTTGGTGTGGGTGCATGACATCAATCAGTTCTTCGTCAGCGGCACCACGTCGCGGTTGCCCGAGGCGGATCTTGTGAACGCCGTTATGTTTGCTGCGGAACATCCTGGTCGGCAGCGGGGCCGGTTCGTTTGCGCGTTGCGCCGGTAAGAAATCGAAGTCGATGGACTGATCGGACGAGGGTAGTAATGGAATGCTTTCCAGATCGCGGTGATAGAGGGTCAGCCGATCTTCCAGCGTGCTCTCGAACGAGCTGATGGCGTCGATGATTTCTTGCCGGGAAGTGGTGTGGGTGGAGCCCGAAGGGTATTCAAGGTACTCAAAGGAGTTCTTGATCGAGGTACATTGCTCCAGCAGATCGCTCAAAACAGGAATGCGCGCTTCCAGCGGGATAGCGTCGATATCAAGAAAGGCCCGCGTCGTTTCTGAGAACGACAACGAAAGGTACAAAGGCGCGAAAACGCCCTGATCGGCGGCCAGCACCTGACACTTTGATTGCAACCAGTCAGCAGTGTCTCTGTGAATTTCCATAGGGTCGTAACCCCACTCGGAAAAATCGTTCTGGTTGTATTGCGATTTGTGCAGTAATTCATCTGCAAGGATCTGGCGCTTGCGCAACAGCGCCAGTTTGCCCTTCAGATATCCGGCGCTCGAACGATGTTGTTCGGGAGTGATGCGTTTATTGGGTGGCATGTCGATCAGT
Source organism: Pseudomonas sp. NPDC085632 (assembly GCF_044541255.1). Classification (NCBI taxonomy): domain Bacteria; kingdom Pseudomonadati; phylum Pseudomonadota; class Gammaproteobacteria; order Pseudomonadales; family Pseudomonadaceae; genus Pseudomonas; species Pseudomonas sp. NPDC085632. Next base: position 11,929 of record NZ_JBITSX010000018.1, read on the forward strand.
TTGCGCCGATCGCCGGCCTGCATCATTCTGCAAAGAATTTCGAAACGCCTTATCTGAATCTTGAACAGGTCTGCCTCGTAAGCGCCGATGCCTTTGTAGAGCAAGAGGGCGATCTGTTCCCTCAGGTAGAAATCGAGGCATTTGTCCACGGCGGCCAAATGTCTGTGGTACTGAACCTCATATTTGATGATTGCCGTTCGTTCGCCCTCCTGACCGGTCAAATCGTACCAGGCGCTTTCCAGCTCTCTGGCGAGAGCAGCAGACTCATCCATCATTTGCATATGGACATCCAGTTCCCCGTTCAGGTCAGCGATCGAGCGAAGGGCCGGGAAGTCGCCCGGGGCCTGCAGCGGCCGCCAGAGTTTGCGCTGCGGATCAAGTTGCAGCACCGGGCCGGAAGGGTCCCGCTCATTCGTCAGCGTGGCGCGATAGAGGCCCATTTTCGGATCAATCGCCACCAGGACCGAGTGACCGTCCGGCACATCGACGTAACTGCGTGCTTTGTAGTGGCGAAAACCCTGCGTATCGGCAGGAGGCAGGCGGACGTCGGCGGGAATCCAGTAATCTGCCAGCGGTCGTTGCACCGGTGTCGCCACCATGGCCGCCCCGGAAGGTGACCGGCTGACTGATACGCGAGGCTGCAAATCGGGTCTGACCGGAGTGCTCGAGGTTTCTCCTGGCCTGCTGGTGGATGAACTCGCGACTGCGGGATGCGGGTTGTTGGGCGTCCGCGGATTCGAGGTGGTCGATTGCGTGGCTCGTGTTGTGGTGTTGCTGGTAAGGCTGCCTTTGGCAGGCAATTTTGGTGACATTTCTTCATCCTTGAAGGGGTGTCACATCAGCCAGTTTTAACGCTGGCCGATGAATATGTGATTTGAATGGCGATTTCTCCTGGCCGGTCGTCGTGTAAGCCGTGTGTCGCGGAGGCTGTAAGAGAAACCGACCATTGCCGTCGGAATTGGTCAAAATTTGTGCTATATTCCGCGCCCGCGATTTTTCACTTCAACACCGGTCGTCGACATGCAAGCAGCCAAGCCGTTATTTGACTATCCAAAATATTGGGCCGAATGTTTCGGGCCAGCGCCATTCCTGCCGATGAGCAGGGAGGAGATGGATCAGCTTGGCTGGGATTCGTGCGACATCATCATTGTTACGGGTGATGCCTACGTCGATCACCCATCGTTCGGCATGGCGATCATTGGCCGGCTGCTGGAGTCGCAAGGCTTCCGCGTCGGGATCATCGCGCAGCCGAACTGGCAGTCCAAAGACGACTTCATGAAGCTCGGCGAGCCGAACCTGTTCTTCGGGGTTGCAGCGGGCAACATGGACTCGATGATCAACCGCTACACCGCGGACAAGAAAATCCGTTCCGACGACGCTTACACGCCTGGCGGTATGGCCGGCAAGCGTCCGGACCGCGCGAGCCTGGTTTACAGCCAGCGCTGCAAAGAAGCCTACAAGCATGTGCCGATCGTTCTCGGTGGCATCGAAGCCTCGCTGCGTCGCATCGCCCATTACGACTATTGGCAGGATCGCGTGCGTAACTCGATCCTGATCGACGCCAGCGCCGACATTCTGCTGTACGGCAACGCCGAGCGCGCGATCGTCGAAGTCGCCCAGCGTCTGTCCTACGGCCACAAGATCGAAGACATCACCGACGTGCGCGGCACCGCGTTCATCCGTCGCGATACGCCGAAAGACTGGTACGAAGTCGACTCGACGCGCATCGACCGTCCGGGCAAGGTCGACAAGATCATCAACCCGTACGTGAATACCCAGGACACCCAGGCCTGCGCCATCGAACAGGAAAAAGGCCCGGTCGAAGATCCGCAGGAAGCCAAGGTCGTGCAGATTCTGGCCAGCCCGCGCATGACTCGCGACAAGACTGTGATTCGTCTGCCGTCGGTTGAGAAGGTGCGCGGCGACGCCGTTCTGTATGCCCACGCCAACCGCGTGCTGCACCTCGAAACCAACCCGGGCAACGCCCGTGCGCTGGTGCAGAAGCATGGCGAAGTCGACGTCTGGTTCAACCCGCCGCCGATTCCGATGACCACTGAAGAAATGGACTACGTGTTCGGCATGCCTTACGCCCGTGTTCCGCACCCGGCGTACGGCAAGGAGAAAATCCCGGCCTACGACATGATCCGTTTCTCGGTGAACATCATGCGTGGCTGCTTCGGTGGCTGCACCTTCTGCTCGATCACCGAGCACGAAGGCCGGATCATCCAGAACCGCTCCGAAGAGTCGATCATTCGCGAAATCGAAGAGATCCGCGACAAGGTCCCTGGCTTCACCGGCGTCATTTCCGACCTCGGCGGCCCGACCGCGAACATGTACCGCATCGCCTGCAAAACCCCGGAAATCGAATCGGCGTGCCGCAAGCCGTCCTGCGTGTTCCCGGGCATCTGCCCGAACCTGAACACCGACCACTCGTCGCTGATTCAGCTGTACCGCAGCGCCCGTGCCTTGCCGGGTGTGAAGAAGATTCTGATCGCTTCCGGCCTGCGTTACGACCTCGCGGTCGAATCGCCGGAGTACGTCAAAGAGCTGGTGACCCACCACGTCGGTGGTTACCTGAAGATCGCCCCGGAACACACCGAGGAAGGTCCGCTCAACCAGATGATGAAACCGGGCATCGGCAGCTATGACAAGTTCAAGCGCATGTTCGAGAAGTACACCAAGGAAGCGGGCAAGGAGCAGTACCTGATTCCGTACTTCATCGCCGCCCACCCGGGCACCACCGACGAAGACATGATGAACCTGGCCTTGTGGCTCAAGGGCAATGGCTTCCGCGCAGATCAGGTGCAGGCGTTCTACCCGTCGCCGATGGCCACCGCCACCGCGATGTACCACTCGGGCAAGAACCCGTTGCGCAAGGTCACTTACAAGAGTGACGGCGTGACCATCGTCAAGAGCGAGGAGCAGCGTCGTCTGCACAAGGCGTTCTTGCGTTACCACGATCCGAAAGGCTGGCCGATGCTGCGTGAGGCGCTGATCCGCATGGGTCGTGCTGATCTGATTGGTTCGGGTAAGGATCAATTGATTCCGACCCACCAGCCGTCCACTGACAGCTACCAGAGCGCCCGTCGCAAGAACTCGACGCCAGCCGGCAGCCATAAAGTGGCGAAGGAAGGCAAAGAGAAGACCACCAAGATTCTCACTCAGCACACCGGCCTGCCGCCGCGTGCCAGTGATGGTGGTAATCCCTGGGACAAGCGTGAACAGGCCAAGGCTGCGGCGTTTGCCCGCAACCAGCAGGCGGCCAAAGAGCGTAAAGACGCTGCGAAAGGCAAAGGGCCGAAGCCGACGCGCAAGCCGGTCGTACCGCGCTAAAGAAAACGCCAACCTTCGGGTTGGCGTTTTGCGTTTCTGCCGTTGGATTTATGCAGGCCGCAAGATCCATCCCCCTCACCCCAGCCCTCTCCCCCAAGGGGGCGAGGGGGAAGGGAGCAGAACTCTGTGCCTTTCAAAATCTGAGTTCGACTCAAGACTTTCAAGTCGGCGTATCTCCAACATCCAGCGCGGTCAGTCCCCTCTCCCTCCGGGAGAGGGCTAGGGTGAGGGGGGGCTCTCGCAACATTTACGTGCAATGAGCCCAAACCATTTCCCCGCATCGCCCGATTTTGGTGCTGTACTGCCCTAAGCATTCCGGGAAAGCGCCCAAGCCCTCTGCATGGCATAAGTCTTGCGCGCTTTCGAATACGCTTAGGCTCGCAGGAGGCACGCCGTGTCGATTCATGTCGCATTGCATCACGTCACGCATTACCGCTACGACCGCGCTGTCGAACTCGGCCCGCAGATCGTTCGCCTGCGCCCGGCCGCCCACAGCCGCACGCGGATTTTGTCGTATGCGCTGAAAGTCTCGCCTGAGCAGCATTTCATCAATTGGCAGCAAGACCCGCAGGGTAACTACCTCGCTCGATTGGTGTTCCCCGAGAAAACCAGTGAGCTGCGCATCGAAGTCGATCTGCTCGCCGAGATGGCCGTATTCAACCCGTTCGACTTCTTCCTCGAGCCGTATGCCGAGAAAATCCCCTTCGCCTATGCGTCCGATGAGCGCAAGGAACTGGCGCCGTACCTCGAAACCTTGCCGCTGACGCCGAAATTCAAAGCCTACCTGGACGCCATCGACCGCACGCCGCTGCCGGCGGTGGACTTTCTCGTGGCGCTCAACCAGCGCTTGAGCGAGGACATCGGTTACCTGATCCGCATGGAGCCGGGCGTGCAAACCCCGGAACACACCCTAGAACACGCCTCCGGTTCCTGTCGGGATTCGGCGTGGCTGCTGGTGCAATTGCTGCGCAACCTCGGATTGGCGGCGCGGTTTGTCTCCGGCTACTTGATTCAACTGACGGCAGACGTGAAAAGCCTCGACGGGCCGTCCGGCACTGAAGTCGATTTCACCGACCTGCACGCCTGGTGCGAAGTGTATTTGCCCGGTGCCGGCTGGATCGGCCTCGACGCCACGTCAGGGTTGTTTGCCGGTGAAGGGCATATCCCGTTGGCCTGCAGTCCCGATCCGTCCTCGGCGGCACCGATCAGTGGCTTGGTCGAGCCGTGCGAATGTGAGTTCAGCCATGAAATGTCGGTGGAGCGGATCTGGGAGGCGCCGCGCGTCACCAAGCCCTACACCGATGAGCAGTGGCTGGCAATACAGGCGCTGGGCCGGCAGATCGATGCCGACCTGCTGGCGGATGACGTGCGCCTGACCATGGGCGGCGAGCCGACCTTCGTTTCCATCGACGACCCGGATGGCGCCGAGTGGAACACCGCCGCGCTGGGGCCGGCCAAGCGTCAGCTCTCCGCCGAACTGTTTCAGCGCATGCGCAAGCACTACGCCCCGGAGGGCCTGGTGCATTTCGGTCAGGGCAAGTGGTACCCGGGCGAGCAACTGCCGCGCTGGTCGCTTAATTGCTACTGGCGCCGCGACGGCGTACCGATCTGGCACAACAACGCGCTGATCGCTGACGAGCAGCAGGATTACGGTGCCAATGGCGAGTTGGCCGGGCGCTTTCTGGCCAGTGTCGCCGAACGGTTGAAGTTGCCTACACGTTTTGTCTTCCCTGCCTACGAGGACAATTTCTATTACCTCTGGCGCGAGGGCACATTGCCGAGCAATGTCAGCGCCGAAGACTCGCGCCTGGAGGAGCCGCTGGAGCGCGCTCGCCTGCGCAAGGTCTTCAGCCAGGGCCTGAACAAGGTGATCGGTCAGGTATTGCCGCTGGCGCGCACCGCCAAGGGCGATCAATGGCAGAGTGGGCGCTGGTACCTGCGCGATGAGCATTGCCGTTTGGTCCCGGGGGATTCGCCGCTGGGGTATCGCTTGCCGCTGGGTTCGCAGCCGTGGGTGAAGGCGGCCGAGTATCCGTTTATTCATCCACAGGATCCAAATCAGGACTTTCCTGAACTGCCGGAAACCGCTCAGCTCAACCGTCACGGCGAACCGGCAGCGGCTGACGAACGCGTGCCGAAAATCGACGAATCCGCTGATTGGCTGACCCGCACCGCATTCTGCGCCGAGGCGCGCGATGGGCGGTTGTACCTGTTCATGCCGCCGCTGGAGCGGGTCGAGGATTATCTGGAGCTGGTTGCGGCCATCGAGGCCACCGCCGAAGAACTGCATTGTCCGGTGTTGCTGGAAGGCTACGAGCCACCGAGCGACCCGCGTCTGAGCAATTTCCGCATCACCCCCGATCCGGGCGTGATCGAGGTCAACGTGCAGCCGTCGGCATCATGGGACGAGTTGGTCGAGCGCACCGAGTTTCTCTATGAAGAGGCACGACAAACTCGCCTGACCACCGAGAAATTCATGATCGACGGTCGCCACACTGGCACCGGCGGCGGTAACCACTTCGTTCTCGGTGGTGCGACGCCAGCGGACTCACCGTTTCTGCGTCGTCCGGATCTGCTGCGCAGCCTGATCAGTTACTGGCACAACCATCCGTCGCTGTCGTATCTGTTTTCCGGACTGTTCATCGGCCCGACCTCGCAGGCGCCGCGGGTCGATGAGGCGCGCAATGACGCGCTGTACGAACTGGAAATCGCTTTCGCGCAGATGCCTGAACCGGGCGAGGAATGCGCGCCGTGGCTGGTTGATCGACTGCTGCGCAATTTGCTGATCGACGTCACCGGCAACACGCACCGCGCCGAGTTCTGTATCGACAAACTGTATTCACCGGACGGCGCCACCGGGCGTCTTGGCCTGCTGGAACTGCGCGCCTTTGAAATGCCGCCCCATGCGCGCATGAGCCTGGCCCAACAGTTACTGCTGCGGGCGCTGGTCGCACGGTTCTGGCGCGAACCTTATGCGCCGCCGAAACTGGCGCGCTGGGGCACAGAGTTGCACGACCGTTTCCTGCTGCCGCACTTTATCGAGCAGGATTTTGCCGACGTCATCGTCGAACTCAATAACGCCGGCTATCCGCTGCGGGCGCAATGGTTTGCCGCGCACCTGGAGTTTCGTTTTCCCAAGGTCGGCGATTACGCCGTCAACGGCATCGAACTGGAACTGCGTCAGGCGTTGGAGCCGTGGCATGTGCTGGGTGAGGAGGGCGCGGCGGGTGGCACGGTGCGTTACGTCGATTCATCGCTGGAGCGCTTGCAGGTCAAGGTCAAAGGCGTGCCGCCACAGCGTTATCTGCTGACCTGTAACGGCATCGCCGTGCCGCTGCACCCGACCGGGCGGGTCGGCGAGTTCGTTGCGGGTGTACGTTACCGCGCGTGGCAACCAGCCAACTGTCTGCAACCAACGATACCTGTGCACGCGCCGCTGGTGTTCGACTTGCTCGATACCTGGATGGGGCGTTCGCTGGGCGGTTGCCAGTACCACGTCGCCCACCCGGGCGGGCGTAATTACGTGACGCTGCCGGTCAATGCCAATGAAGCCGAGAGCCGGCGGATGGCGCGATTCTTTCGCGTCGGACACACGCCGGGGAAACTTCCTGTACCGAACGTGGAAATCAGTGACGAGCTACCGATGACAATCGATTTGCGACGTTTCTAAGGCCTACGCGACACGCGGATTTTTCGTATATCCGCGCGTCATGTGCCTGCGTTAGTCTGACCGTTCCCTGCTGTCTGCCGAGCTTTCCATGCCTGACCTGCTAGACCGCTACCCGCTGATGGCGGGCACTTATCACGAACTGCTCGACGGCAGTGGTGCGGTGCGCCCGCACTGGCAGCGACTGTTCGATCAGTTGCAGCGCAGCACGCCGGCGCAACTGGTGCAGCGGCAGGCATTGCTGGCGCGGCAGATTCAGGAAAATGGTGTCACCTATAACGTCTATGCCGACCCGAAAGGTGCGGACCGGCCGTGGGAGCTGGATCTTCTGCCGCATGTGATTGCGGCGGATGAGTGGCAGCAGTTGTCGGCCGGCATCGCTCAGCGTGCGCGACTGCTCAATGCAGTGTTGGCTGATTTGTACGGGCCGCAGCGCTTGATCAGCGAAGGCCTGTTACCGGCTGAACTGGTGTTTGGACACAACAATTTTCTCTGGCCTTGCCAGGGTATTGCAGCCCCGGAAGGCGCGTTTCTGCATCTGTATGCGGTGGATCTGGCGCGCACGCCGGATGGGCGCTGGTGGGTGACCGCCGATCGTACTCAGGCGCCGTCGGGCGCCGGTTATGCCCTGGAAAACCGCACCATCGTGTCGCGCGCCTTTCCCGAGTTGTACCGGGATTTGAAGGTGCAGCACCTGGCGGGGTTCTTCCGTACGTTGCAGGAAACCCTCGCACGGCAAGCACCGTGTGACGATGACGCGCCGCTGGTGGTGTTGCTGACGCCGGGGCGTTTTAACGAAAGCTATTTCGAACATTTGTATCTGGCTCGCCAGCTCGGCTATCCCTTGGTCGAGGGCGGTGACCTGACGGTGCGCGACGCCACGGTCTACCTGAAAACCCTCAGCGGGCTGCGCCGGGTGCACGCGATCATGCGCCGCCTCGATGACGATTTTTGCGACCCGCTGGAGCTGCGCACGGACTCCGCGCTCGGTGTTCCCGGGCTGCTCGAAGCGGTGCGTCAGGGCCGGGTGCTGGTGGCCAACGCGTTGGGCAGTGGGGTGCTGGAATCGCCGGGATTGCTCGGGTTTCTGCCGAAGATCAACTACTATCTGTTCGGCGAAGAACTGATCCTGCCGTCGATTGCGACGTGGTGGTGCGGTGAGGCGCCAGTGCTGGCGCAAGCCCTGGAAAAACTGCCGGAACTGTTGATCAAACCGGCGTTTCCCTCACAAAGCTTCGCGCCCGTGTTTGGCCGTGATCTGAGTGAAAAACAGCGTCAGGCGCTTGGCGAGCGCATGCAGGCGCGTCCTTATGCTTATGTGGCGCAAGAATTGGCTCAGTTGTCCCAGGCACCGATCTGGCAGGCCGAAAACGGTCAACTGCAACCACGGGCGATCGGCATGCGCATGTACGCGGTGGCCAGTCGCGACGGTTATCGCGTGCTGCCCGGAGGCCTGACTCGAGTGGCTGCGGAGGCCGATGCCGAAGTGGTGTCGATGCAGCGCGGCGGGGCCAGCAAAGACACGTGGGTATTGGGCGATCGTGCGCCCAGCGGCGAACAGTGGAAGACGCAACGTAACGTCGGCGTCCACGATCTGGTGCGGCGCGACCCGTATCTACCCTCGCGGGTGGTGGAAAACCTGTTCTGGTTCGGTCGTTACTGCGAACGCTGCGACGACAGTGCGCGGCTGCTGCGGATCATGCTCGCGCGCTACGTCGACGGCGATGATCCGCAAGCGCTGCAGGCGGCGGTCGATCTCGGCGAGCGACTGACACTGCTGCCGGACGAAGGTGAACTGCCGGAGCGCTTGCTCGCTGCGCTGCTCGGTGAGGACTGGTCGTTCAGCCTGCGCTCCAACCTGCAACGCCTGCAGTGGGCCGCCTCGCAAGTGCGCGGCAAGCTCTCGCGGGAGAACTGGCAGGCGCTGGTCGAGTTGCAACGCGAGGCGATGGAGCTGGACACCGAAGAACCGGATTTCGGCGAGTTGCTGGATTTTCTCAACCGGCTGGTGATGTCGCTGGCGGCGCTGTCCGGATTTGCCCTGGACGATATGACCCGCGACGAAGGCTGGCGCTTTCTGATGATCGGCCGGCGCATCGAGCGACTGCAGTTTCTCAGCAGCAGTCTGGCGGCATTTCTGCGTGGTGCCGGCGCGTTTGATCAGGCAGGGCTGGAGTGGTTGCTGGAACTGGGCAACAGCAGCATCACTTACCGTTCACGCTATCTGGCGGTGGCGCAGTTGATTCCAGTGCTCGACCTGTTGCTGCTGGATGAGCAAAACCCGCACGCAGTGCTGTTCCAGTTGAAACTGGTGACCCGCACGTTGAAGCGCTTGAATGATGACTTCGGTGTGCCGAGGGAGGCCGGGCTGCCGCGACTGGTTGAGCGTCTGGCACGCTTTGATCTGGGTTGCCTGGAGAATCCACTGTTCGGTGAGGCCAGCGTACGTGCGGCCCTCTCGGGCCTGGCGGATCTGCTGCAGGAAATCGCCGAGGCCAGCGGCCAGGTGTCTGATCGTCTGGCGCTGCGCCATTTCGCTCACGTCGATGATGTCAGCCAACGCACGGTGTCCGTCTGATGAGCGCCCGTTACCAGATCTTCCACGACACCTGTTATCACTACGACAGTCCGGTTTCGCTGGCGCAGCAACTGGCCCATCTGTGGCCGCGCGATTGCACCTGGCAGCGCTGCACCGATCAGCAACTGCTGATCAGCCCGGAGCCTACTGCGCGGCGCGATGAACTGGATGTGTTTGGCAATCCGCTGACTCGACTGGCATTCGAGCGCCCGCATGATGAGTTGCAGGTCAATGCACAACTGACGGTTGAAGTGCTGGCGCGGCCAGCGCTGGATTTCCGTCAATCGCCGGCATGGGAGCAGACCCGCGATGCGCTGACCTACAGCAGTCAGCCGTTATCCGCGGATGTGCTTGAAGCTTGTCGTTATCGTTTTCAGTCACCGTATGTGCATTTGAAAAGTAGCTTCGTCGAGTTTTCGCACAGCTGTTTCCCGCTGGGGCGGCCATTGCTGTTCGGTGTACAGGCGTTGATGCAAAAGATCTTCAGCGAATTCACCTTCGATGCCGAAGCGACCCAAGTGGCGACGCCCTTGGTGGAAGTACTGGAGCGGCGACGCGGGGTCTGTCAGGACTTCGCGCACTTGATGCTGGCATGCGTGCGCTCGCGAGGTTTGGCGGCGCGATACGTCAGTGGTTATTTGCTGACCCAGCCGCCACCGGGGCAGCCACGCTTGATCGGCGCCGATGCTTCGCATGCCTGGGTGTCGGTGTTTTGTCCGGTGCTGGGCTGGGTGGATTTCGATCCGACCAACAATGTGCAACCGGCGCTGGAGCACATCACCTTGGCGTGGGGGCGGGATTTCTCTGATGTGTCGCCGTTGCGCGGGGTGATCCTTGGCGGCGGCAATCACGACCCGGAAGTGCGCGTCACCGTAATGCCCCTGGATTAACGATGATCAAAAAATGTGGGAGCGAGCCTGCTCTCTCCCACTGGGAATTTGGGTGTATTGGGGAGTGGAGGGCTGTGAGGGCCGGCGGTGAAAACCGCCAGCCCCGTCACAAATCCGCAGGGTCTGATTCGATGATCAAACCCGGTGGGGTTCAGGCGTCGGGCGCCTGATCTTTCGGTGTTTCAGTTGCATCAACATCATCATCCGTTGCCACTTCACCCTCAGGGTTCAGGGCTGCTTCTTCAGCTGTTTGTTTCTTGCGCTGAAGCTTTTCCTCTTTCTTCTGTTCCTTTGCCAGGTCTCGTTGACGTTTGGCGAAGGAGTAATTGGGTTTGGCCATGGGCGTTCCTCTTGGTCGAAGGTGAGGTTGAGCGGCGCATATTCTGCCCTGTATCGGTGCCTTGCGGTTAGCCGGGTTTTTGGTCGACCCATTTTGGCGTGACGGTCGGCTTCCAGGTATCCAGGGCATCGAGCAGCGTTTGCGGTGATTCGCTCACTTGCAGCATGTCACGGTGTGGCGCGCGAACGAAGCCTTCGCCGACGATGTGGTCAAGAAAAGCAGTGAGTTTGCTGTAAAAACCGTTCACTTCGAGCAGGCCCAGCGGCTTGCCGTGGTAGCCGAGCTGGCCCCAGGTCCAGACTTCGAACAGCTCTTCCAGTGTGCCGAGGCCACCGGGCAGGGCAATGAACGCATCGCTGAGCTCAGCCATGCGCGCCTTGCGCGCGTGCATGCCATCGACCACTTCCAGGCGCGTCAGGCTTTTGTGGCCGATTTCCTTGTCCATCAGGCTCTGCGGGATGATGCCGATCACTTCACCGCCAGCGGCCAGCGCGGCGTCGGCAACAATGCCCATCAAGCCCACAGCACCACCGCCGTAGACCAGGGTCAACTTGCGTTCAGCCAAGGCCCGGCCAAGGGCGACGGCAGCATCGGTATAGGCCGGGATGGTGCCGGCGTTGGCACCGCAAAATACACAAACGGATTTCAGAGACATGCCTTCCTCCTGGGTCAATCCGTCACAGGGTAATGGCTGGCACGCCTCGATCCAAGGCCTAAACTTCGCGTTCAGGCGATTCAAAGGTACCGCTGGCGCCACAGGCGTAAGCGGCGAGCAAACTGCACAACAGACCGTTAAAGAACATGACAGGCACTCCGTCTCAGTAGATGCGCCGATCATAGGGCTGGCCGGGGAATCTGGCCGTTAGATTGTCTCGATGAGTGTCATAGCCTGAAAGTTGTATACAATTTTTGACTCAAGTCATAGGAACTTGCGAAGATTTCAGGCAGTCTTTCCATCATTCGTGTTTCTGTTAACCCTGCCTTGGAGATTCACCATGTTTTCCAAAGTTGTTGCGGTATCCCTGCTGGCGCTGGCCAGCAGCCAATTGATGGCTGCCGAGTGCAAAACCACCGTTGACTCCACCGATCAGATGTCCTTCAACACCAAGGAAATCGTGATCGACAAGAGCTGCAAGACCTTCACCGTCGAGCTGACCCACTCCGGCAGCCTGCCGAAGAACGTCATGGGCCATAACCTGGTGATCAGCAAAGAAGCTGACATGCAGCCAATCGCTACCGCTGGCCTGGCCGCCGGTATCGACAAGAACTACCTGCCCGAAGGTGACGCGCGCATCATCGCTCACACCAAGATCATCGGCGCCAAGGAAACTGACTCGCTGACTTTTGACGTAGCCAAGATTGCTGATGGCGGCTACGGCTTCTTCTGCTCGTTCCCGGGTCACATCTCGATGATGAAAGGCACGATTACCGTCAAGTAATTGAGTCAGGCATAAAAAAGCGTCCCTCGGGACGCTTTTTTGTTTTTTGCAGGAGCTGGCGAAGGCTGCGATCTTTTGCTCTTGATCTTCAAAGCCAGATCAAAAGATCGCAGCCTCGTTTCACTCGACAGCTCCTTCAGGGGGCTTTCAACTTACGGGGCGAATGGCATCACGCGTTTGTGATGAGTCTTGTTATAGGTCGCGACGATGATGTCGAACGCTTCCTGACGCACCGGTTCGCCATGCAGGAACGCGTCGATCTCGGCGTACGTCACACCATGGGAAGCCTCGTCCGGTTTACCCGGCGACAGGTCTTCGAGATCCGCCGTCGGGACTTTCTCGACCAGCGACTCCGGCGCGCCAAAGCTGCGCGCAATCGCGCGAACCTGATTCTTCACCAGACCACTCAGCGGTGCCAGATCGCAGGCGCCGTCACCAAACTTGGTGAAGAAACCCATCACCGCTTCCGCTGCATGGTCGGTGCCGATTACCAGGCCGTTCGCCGCGCCTGCGATGGTGTACTGGGCGACCATGCGCATGCGCGCTTTGGTATTGCCGAGCACGAAGTCCACCGAGACCGCATGTTTGCCTTCGAACGCGGCGACTTCACTGGCCAGCGATTTCACGGCCGGGCCGATGTTGACGGTGTGACGTTCGTCCGGCGCGATGAAGTCCACCGAGGCCTGGGCGTCGTGTTCGTCGAACTGGGTTTCGTACGGCAGGCGCACGGCGATGAATGTGTAGCTGTTGTCGCCGGTCTGGTCACGCAGCTCACGCATCGCGCGCTGGGCCAGAAGGCCTGCGGTCAGCGAGTCGACGCCGCCGCTGATGCCCAGCACCAGTGTCTTGAGCCCGGAATTGACCAGACAATCCTGAATAAAGGCAATGCGCCGGGCGACTTCGGCCTGCAGGGCCTTGTAGTCGGCAAACGGCGGTTGCACCTTGAGCTGCTGCGCAATCTCACGCTGTACGGCTTGCATGAATTCACTCCTTGCTAGATAGACGGGAATCGGCAGGAACCTGGAACACGTGTCGCAAGTAGGCGACGAAATTCGGGTCTTTGCAGTGAGACTTGCCTGGCTCGTCGGAGATCTTCGCCACCGGTTGGCCGTTGCAGGCAGTCATTTTAAGCACGATGCTCATCGGTTCGACACCCGGGATGTCACAAGTGAGGTTGGTGCCGATGCCGAAGCTGACGTTGATCCGACCGTGCAGCGCGCGGAAGATCTCCAGCGATTTGGGCAGGGTCAGGCTGTCGGAGAACACCAGCGTCTTGCTCATCGGGTCGATGCCGAGCTGGTGATAGTGCGCGATGCATTTTTCGCCCCACACCACAGGATCGCCGGAGTCATGGCGCAGGCCGTCGAACAGCTTGGCGAAGAACAGATCGAAATCGCCGAGGAAGGCATCGGTGGTGATGCAGTCGGTCAGCGCGATCCCCAGCAAACCGCGGTATTCGCGGACCCAACAATCGAGTGCGGCGATCTGGCTGTCGATCAGCCGTGGACCGAGTTGTTGATGGGCCATGATCCATTCATGGGCCATGGTGCCCAGCGGTTTCATGTCCAGCTCGCGGGACAGGTGCACGTTGCTGGTGCCGACGAAACGCCCCGGGAAATCGTGCTTGAGCACGTTCACCACTTCTTCCTGCACGCGGTAAGAAAACCTGCGTCGGGTGCCGAAATCGGCTACTTGCAGTTGCGACAATTCGTCGGCGGAGGCGTTGGCGGTCAACCAGTCGAATTTGCGATAGAGCTGCTCGCGTGCCTGTTCGAGCACGGTTTCGCGGTAGCGATAGCGGTTACGCACCTCGCTGACGATCGCCAGCAATGGCACTTCATAGAGAATCACATGCAGCCACGGCCCGCGCAGGCGGATGAACAACTCGCCGTTCTCGATGCCGGTATGCACGTAGCGCAGGTTGAAGCGGAACAGTCCCAGGAAACGCAGGAAATCCGGTTTGAGGAAGCTGATGCGCTCCAGAAAACTCAGTTGATCGGCGCTCAGGCTCAGTTCGGCCAGACGCTCGATCTGAAAACGGATCTCGGCCAGATACGGGCGCAAATCTTCGCTATTACGGCAACGAAACTCCCATTCGACTTCGACGTTGGGGTAGTTGTGCAGCACCGCCTGCATCATCGTCAGTTTGTAGAAGTCGGTGTCGAGCAGGTTCTGCACGATGCGATCGGCAAACACACTCTCGCTCATAACGGGGTCTCCAGGTGCGCCGCGCCGTGGCGCGGTCTCAATCAATGGCGCTAGTGGCGCATATCAGCGGTGGGGATTGCCAGCAATTTCTGCTGTGCTTCTGTAGGAGCTGCCGCAGGCTGCGATCTTTTGATGTTGGTTTTCAAAATCAAAAGATCGCAGCCTGCGGCAGCTCCTACAGGGGATTGTCGATCTGTTCGAGCATCCATTTGACGAAGTCGCGCACCTTCGGCACTTCCGCCGCATGCTCCGGGTACGCCAGGTAATAGGCGTCGGAACTGGGCATTGCATGCTGCCAGGGAATGACCAGTTTGCCGTCGGACAATTCTTCTTCCACCAGAAACCGTGGCAACAACGCCACGCCGCAGCCAACCTGCGCGGCACGAATGCACATATAAAAGGTTTCGAAACGCGGCCCGTGGTAGCTGTGCTCGGTCTGGTAACCCTGGCTGTCGAACCAGTCATGCCACGCTTGCGGGCGCGAGGCATTTTGCAGCAGCACCAGATCAGTGAGTTGCGTCGGGTCAGTAAACGGTGTGTCCGGCAGGCTGCCCGGCGCGCACACCGGCACCAGCTCTTCGCCGAACAGCTTCAGGCATTCAGTGCCGGGCCGTGAGCCCTGACCGAAGTAGAACGCCAGATCACTGCGCCCTTGCAGCAGGTCATCCGCTTCCTGCTCATTGCACAGGTCCAGATGGATCGACGGATGGCGCAAGCGCCAGCCTTTCAAACGCGGCACCAGCCAGCGCGCGCCGAAGGTCGACGGCGTCGATACGCGCAGGACTTCGGTTTCGCCGCCGTAGGAGCGCAGGTAGTGCGTCGACATTTCCACTTGCGTGAGGATTTTTCGTACTTCAACCAAGTACAAATCCCCGGCCGGGGTCATTTGCAAACGCCGACGCACGCGGAGAAACAACAAGTGCTGTAACAATTCTTCCAGCTGCGCGACCTGCTTGCTGACCGCGCTCTGCGTCAGGTTCAGTTCTTCGGCAGCGCGGGTGAAACTCAGGTGACGGGTCACGGCCTCGAAACACTGCAATGCGGTGATCGAGGGCAAGTGGCGTTTGTTCAGCATGGCCGATCCTTTTCTTGTCTTTCTATGCCCAGCATGAATAAACGGAATGATATCTCGCGTAAAGGTCGTTTGTTGCCTCGCCATTGTGACGCTACAACTAAAGGCCTGCCCGGTCGCGAAAAAGCGCCCGCACACATTCAGTTTTTGCTTGAGGAGTGACCCATGGTTGCCGCATTGCTTGATCGTCTAGGTGTAAACCCGGCCCTATACCAGAACGGCAAAGTACCGGTGCATTCGCCGATCGACGGCAGCCGCATCGCCGCCGTCAACTGGGAAGGCCCAGCCGAAGTCGAGCAACACATCAGTCGCGCAGATCATGCGTTCGAGCAGTGGCGCAAGGTGCCAGCCCCGCGTCGCGGCGAGCTGGTGCGTCAATTCGGTGAAGTGCTGCGCGAATACAAAGCCGATCTCGGCGAACTGGTTTCCTGGGAGGCGGGCAAGATCACTCAGGAAGGTCTCGGTGAAGTACAGGAGATGATCGACATCTGCGATTTCGCCGTCGGCCTGTCCCGTCAGCTGTACGGCTTGACCATCGCCTCTGAGCGTCCGGGCCACCACATGCGTGAATCCTGGCATCCGCTGGGCGTGGTTGGCGTGATCAGCGCGTTCAACTTTCCGGTCGCGGTGTGGGCTTGGAACACCACGCTGGCGCTGGTCTGCGGCAACCCGGTGGTGTGGAAGCCTTCGGAGAAAACTCCGCTGACTGCACTGGCCTGTCAGGCACTGTTCGACCGCGTGGTGAAGAACTTCACCGATGCCCCGGCGAACCTTTGCCAAGTGATTATTGGTGGCCGCGATGCCGGCGAAGCGCTGGTCGATGACCCGCGTGTCGCGCTGATCAGCGCCACCGGCAGCACGCGCATGGGCCGCGAAGTGGCGCCGAAAGTCGCCGCACGTTTCGCTCGCAGCATTCTCGAACTGGGCGGCAACAACGCGATGATCCTCGGCCCAAGCGCCGATCTCGACATGGCGGTACGCGCGATTCTGTTCAGCGCCGTCGGCACGGCCGGGCAGCGCTGCACTACCCTGCGTCGACTGATTGCCCACGAATCTGTGAAAGAAGAAATCGTCACTCGTCTCAAGGCTGCTTACTCGAAAGTGCGCATCGGCAACCCGCTGGAAGGAAATCTGGTTGGCCCGCTGATCGACAAGCACAGCTTCGAAAACATGCAGGACGCCTTGGAGCAGGCATTGAGCGAAGGCGGTCGGGTGTTTGGCGGCAAGCGCCAACTGGAGGACCAATTCCCTAATGCGTATTACGTTTCGCCGGCGATTGTGGAAATGCCCGAGCAGAGCGACGTGGTCTGCAGCGAAACCTTCGCGCCGATTCTCTACGTGGTCGGTTACAGCGATTTCCAGGAAGCGCTGCGCCTGAACAATGCCGTGCCGCAAGGCTTGTCGTCGTGCATCTTCACCACTGACGTGCGCGAGGCTGAGCAGTTCATGTCGGCAGTGGGCAGCGACTGTGGCATCGCCAACGTCAACATCGGCCCGAGCGGTGCGGAAATTGGCGGCGCGTTTGGTGGCGAGAAAGAAACCGGTGGCGGTCGTGAGTCGGGTTCCGATGCGTGGCGCGCGTACATGCGCCGCCAGACCAACACCGTGAACTACTCGCTGGAGTTGCCGCTGGCGCAGGGCATTACGTTCGACTGAGGATGGAGGGAAGCTGAAAAGATCGCAGCCTTCGGCAGCTCCTACATAGGTGGCGCCAGGCTGCGGTTTTGTAGGAGCTGCCGAAGGCTGCGATCTTTTGGTAGCCCCACAAGCGCATTTGGTTAGGTTTCTGTTGGAGTCTGGCAATGCCGTTACGCGAAGAATGTCTGTGGGAAAAGCTCACGCCGCAAAGACCGGATAACACCGAGCTCAAAGGCGAAGTCAAAGTCGATGTCTGCGTGATCGGCGCCGGGTTCACCGGGTTGTCGGCGGCGTTGCATCTGTTGGAAAAAGGCAAAAGCGTCTGCGTGCTGGAAGCTCATCGCGCCGGTCATGGCGGTTCCGGACGCAACGTCGGGCTGGTCAACGCCGGCATGTGGATTCCACCGGACGAGATCGAAGCCGGGTTTGGCGAAGCGGTCGGCAGTCAACTCAACCGCATGCTCGGGGCCGCGCCAGCGCTGGTCTTCAGCCTTGTGGATAAATACGACATCGATTGTCAGTTGCGCCGCGAAGGTACGCTGCACATGGCGCACAACGCCAAGGGCGAGGCGGATCTGCGCAGTCGCGAGCAGCAATGGAAGCGCCGTGGTGCGCCAGTCGAACTGCTGACCGGCAAGGCCTGCGAGCAAGCCACCGGCACGCAAAAAATTGCTGCGGCTTTGCTCGATCGCCGCGCCGGCACGCTCAATCCGATGGCCTACGTCACCGGGCTGGCCAGTGCCGTGATCAGTCTTGGCGGGCAAATGTTCGACCATTCGCCGGTCACTCGGCTTGAGCGTCAGGGCGCGAACTGGTCAGTGCAGACTGAGCACGGTTCAGTATTGGCCGAACAAGTGGTCATCGCCTCCAATGCCTACACCGAAGGCGACTGGACCGAGCTCAAACGTAACTTCTTCCCCGGTTATTACTATCAGGTCGCCTCGGTGCCGCTGACTGAGGATGCCGCGCAGGAAATCCTCCCGGGCGGGCAGGGCTCGTGGGACACCCGCCAAGTCCTGAGCAGCATCCGCCGCGACAAAGAAGGGCGGTTATTGCTCGGCAGCCTGGGCAACGGCAATCAGAAACCGACCTGGTTTCTCAAGGCCTGGGCCGATCGCGTGCAGCAGCATTATTTCCCCAATCTGAAACCCGTCGAGTGGGAATGCACCTGGACCGGGCGCATCGCGTTTACCCCTGATCACCTTATGCGCCTGTTCGAACCGGCGCCGGGATTGGTGGCCGTCACCGGTTACAACGGCCGTGGCGTCACCACTGGCACCGTGGTCGGCAAAGCCTTCGCCGACTATTTGTGTCACGGCAATCCTCAAGCCCTGCCGATTCCCTTTGCACCGATGCAGCCCCTGGCCGGCGTGGGCTTGCGCAGTTGCCTGTACGAGGCAGGCTTCTCGCTGTATCACGCGGGCCAGTGCCTGCGCATTGTGATTTGAGTGTTGAAATTTGTTGCCGGAAGCGGCGCTTTTTCACGTAGCGACTAGCCTGTAATGGTGCGGGTTGTAGCAGTCCCGCACCAGCAGTGTGCAGTTCGGTGACGCGGGCTGTTACAGGCTGGTTGCACGTCGTTTGGCGCCGCGGTTGCAATGATGGCGCGTGCGGGTTGCGCCTGAAAAAATAAATGGTTTCACCTTCCGCGGTTTAGACGGTTGCACGCCCAATGAAAATGGGAACGAAACAGTCGAAATAACAAGAAAGCAGCGACTTTTTGAAGAATAAAAAACCGATGGCACGGCCCTTGCTCAGAGCATTCAGTGAAGTGAAGTCGCAGTGCCAACTAAAAAAAACCTTGGAGCACCACCTCATGTCCCAGACGTTTTACAAGAAAGGCTTTCTGGCCCTCGCAGTGGCTACTGCGTTGGGTGTTTCTGCGTTTGCTCAAGCTGATGTGAAAATCGGTGTAGCCGGTCCAATGACTGGCGCCAACGCGGCATTTGGCGAGCAGTACATGAAGGGTGCACAGGCGGCGGCTGACGCAGTCAACGCGGCAGGTGGCGTCAACGGGGAGAAAATCGTTCTGGTCAAGGGCGATGACGCCTGCGAACCGAAGCAGGCCGTGACGGTCGCCAAGGACCTGGTCAACCAGAAAGTCGCTGGCGTAGTCGGTCACTTCTGTTCTTCTTCCACCATTCCAGCCTCGGAAATTTATGACGAAGCCGGTGTGATCGCGATTACTCCGGGTTCCACCAACCCGCAAGTGACCGAGCGCGGCCTCAGCGCCATGTTCCGTATGTGCGGGCGTGATGACCAGCAAGGCATCGTCGCCGGCGACTACATCGTCGACGTGCTCAAGGGTAAAAAGGTTGCCGTACTGCACGACAAGGACACCTACGGCCAAGGCCTGGCGGATGCCACCAAGGCTCAGCTTGAAAAACGTGGCGTGAAGCCGGTGCTGTACGAAGGCCTGACCCGTGGCGAGAAAGACTTCAGCGCCGTGGTCACCAAGATCCGCGCCGCCGGTGCCGATGTCGTCTACTTCGGCGGTCTGCACCCGGAAGCCGGTCCACTGGTCAAACAACTGCGTACCGAAGGCCTGAAAGACGTCAAGTTCATGTCCGACGACGGTATCGTCACCGACGAACTGGTGACCACCGCTGGCGGTCCGCAATACGTCGACGGCGTGCTGATGACCTTCGGCGCCGACCCGCGCATGCTGCCGGAAAGTAAAACCGTCGTGGATGCCTTCCGCAAGGCTGGCACCGAACCAGAAGGCTATACCCTGTACGCCTACGCTTCGGTTCAGACCCTGGCCGCCGCCTTCAACGGTGCGAAGTCCAACAGCGGCGAGAAAGCCGCCGAGTGGCTGAAAGCCAACCCGGTGAAAACCGTCATGGGTGAAAAAGCCTGGGACAAGAAGGGCGACCTGAAAGTCTCTGATTACGTGGTGTACCAGTGGGACGCCAGCGGCAAATACCACCAGCTGGAAAAACAGAAGTAAGGGCTGACGCGATCAACTGATCCCACATCAGTAACTGTGGGAGCGGGCTTGCCCGCGATGGCGTCAGCTCAGTCGACACTCATTTCGGCTGATCCACCGCTATCGCTGGCAAGCCAGCTCCCACAGGGTTTGGAGTGATCGGGTAAATCGCGCTCTGACATTGCTCCGACGTAAATCTGTATTTTTCCTAGAAGAGCCGCACATCACAGGTGTGCAGGTTCTCACTGCGTGAGATTGCGTTATGGATGGTATTTTCCTGCAGCAACTGGTCAACGGCCTGACCCTCGGGTCGGTCTATGGCCTGATCGCCATCGGCTACACAATGGTCTACGGCATCATCGGCATGATCAACTTCGCCCACGGCGAGGTTTACATGATTTCTGCTTACCTGGCGGCAATCAGTCTGGCTCTGCTGGCGTACTTCGGTATCGAATCCTTCCCGCTGCTGATGCTCGGCACTCTGATCTTCACCATCGTCGTTACGGCGGTGTATGGCTGGGTCATTGAACGAGTCGCTTACAAACCCCTGCGCAACTCCACCCGACTGGCCCCGCTGATCAGCGCCATCGGTATTTCCCTGATCCTGCAGAACTATGCCCAGATCAGCCAGGGCGCCCGTCAACAGGGTGTTCCAACGCTGCTCACCGGCGCCTGGCGCGTCGACATCGGCACCGGTTTCGTTCAGCTCACCTACACCAAGATCTTCATTCTGGTGGCCGCATTCGTCGGCATGGGTCTGCTGACCTACGTGATCAAATACACCAAGCTCGGCCGCATGTGCCGCGCCACTCAGCAAGACCGCAAGATGGCCTCGATTCTGGGGATCAACACCGACCGCGTTATCTCTTACGTGTTCATCATCGGTGCGGCCATGGCGGCATTGGCCGGCGTGCTGATTACCATGAACTACGGCACGTTCGACTTCTACGCCGGCTTCGTCATCGGCATTAAAGCCTTCACTGCTGCGGTACTCGGCGGGATCGGTTCGCTGCCGGGCGCGATGCTGGGCGGGATCATTCTCGGTATCTCCGAGTCGCTGTTCTCCGGTCTGGTCAACTCCGACTACAAAGACGTGTTCAGCTTCTCGCTGCTCGTACTTGTTCTGGTCTTCCGGCCGCAGGGCCTGTTGGGCCGTCCTCTTGTGTCGAAGGTGTAAGCGATGTCTTCAACCACTCAAAAAAGCATTGATATCAAAAAAAGCCTGGTTGAGGCGATTCTGGCCGGCCTGATTGCCCTGATTGTGTTCGGGCCGATTGTCGGCGTCGTACTTGAGGGTTACAGCTTCAACCTTGAACCGACCCGCGTGGCCTGGATCATCGGCATTGTCATGATCGGCCGCTTTGCCCTCAGCCTGTTCCTGCAAACGCCCAAGGGCCTGAAGATTCTCGACGGATTCGAGAGCACCGGTTCCGGTGTGCACGTGCTGCCGGCCGATCACAAGACGCGCCTGCGCTGGATCATCCCGCTGCTGATTGTGCTGGCGATCATCGTGCCGTTTGTCTCCAACTCCTACCTGCTGGGCGTGGTCATCCTCGGGTTGATCTACGTGCTGCTGGGGCTGGGGCTGAACATCGTGGTCGGTCTGGCCGGTCTGCTCGATCTGGGTTACGTGGCGTTCTACGCCATCGGCGCCTACGGTCTGGCGCTGGGTTATCAATACCTCGGCCTGGGCTTCTGGACCGTACTGCCGCTGGCGGCGATCACGGCGGGGCTTGCCGGCTGCATCCTCGGTTTCCCGGTGTTGCGCCTGCATGGCGACTATCTGGCAATCGTGACCCTGGGCTTTGGTGAAATCATTCGCCTGATCCTCAACAACTGGTTGTCCCTGACCGGCGGCCCGAACGGCATGCCGGCGCCGCTGCCGACGTTCTTCGGTCTGGAGTTCGGCAAACGGGCGAAGGATGGCGGGGTGCCGTTCCACGAGTTCTTCGGCATCGCCTACAACCCGGACGTGAAGTACTACTTCATCTACGCGGTGCTGTTCCTCGTGGTGTTGGCCGTGCTGTACATCAAGCATCGTCTGGTGAAAATGCCGGTCGGTCGCGCCTGGGAAGCCCTGCGTGAAGATGAAATCGCCTGCCGCTCGATGGGCCTCAACCACGTGCTGGTCAAGCTCTCGGCATTCACCATCGGTGCATCGACCGCCGGTCTCGCCGGTGTGTTCTTCGCCACCTACCAAGGTTTCGTCAACCCGAGCTCGTTCACCTTCTTCGAATCGGCGCTGATCCTCGCCATCGTCGTGCTCGGCGGCATGGGCTCGACCATCGGTGTGGTGATCGCCGCATTCGTGCTGACTGTCGCTCCTGAACTGCTGCGCGGCTTCGCCGAATATCGCGTGCTGCTGTTTGGCATCCTGATGGTGTTGATGATGATCTGGCGACCACGCGGGCTGATCCGCATCAGCCGTACCGGGGTCACTCCACGCAAAGGTGCCATTCACTATGAGAGGACTGCGCCATGAGTGAAGTCGTACTCTCTGTTGAAAAACTGATGATGCACTTTGGCGGCATCAAGGCCTTGAGCGATGTCAGTCTGAAGGTCAAACGCAACTCGATCTTCGCCCTTATCGGCCCCAACGGCGCCGGCAAGACTACGGTGTTCAACTGCCTGACCGGGTTCTACAAGGCCTCCGGCGGCAAGATCGAACTCAACGTGCGCGGCCAGCAGACCAACGTCATCCAGTTGCTGGGCGAGTCGTTCAAAGCGACCGACTTCGTTTCGCCGAAATCTTTCCTCAGTCGTCTGTATTACAAGATGTTCGGCGGCACGCATTTGGTGAACCGTGCAGGCCTGGCGCGGACGTTCCAGAACATTCGCCTGTTCAAGGAAATGTCGGTGCTGGAAAACCTGTTGGTGGCCCAGCACATGTGGGTCAACCGCAACATGCTCGCCGGCATCCTTAACACCAAGGGCTATCGCAAGGCTGAAAGTGATGCGCTGGACTGCGCCTTCTACTGGCTGGAGGTGGTCGATCTGGTGGACTGCGCCAACCGGCTCGCCGGTGAGCTTTCCTACGGCCAACAGCGCCGTCTGGAAATTGCCCGGGCCATGTGCACGCGGCCGCAGATCATCTGCCTCGACGAACCGGCCGCCGGCCTCAACCCTCAGGAAACCGAAGCGCTGAGCGCGATGATCCGGCTGCTGCGACGAGCACGATCTGACCGTGGTGCTGATCGAACACGACATGGGCATGGTAATGAGCATTTCCGACCACATCGTGGTGCTGGACCACGGCATCGTCATCGCCGAAGGCGGGCCTGAAGCGATCCGCAACGATCCGAAAGTGATTGCCGCCTATCTGGGCGCCGACGAAGAGGAGCTGGTATGACCCAACCGATCCTCGAACTCAAAGACCTCGACGTGTTCTACGGACCAATCCAGGCGCTCAAAGGTGTTTCGCTGCAGATCAATGAGGGGGAAACCGTCAGCCTGATCGGCTCCAACGGCGCCGGCAAATCGACGCTGCTGATGTCGATCTTCGGCCAGCCACGGGCGGCGGGCGGGCAGATCCTTTATCAAGGCGTCGACATCACCCACAAGTCCTCGCACTACATCGCTTCCAACGGCATTGCGCAGTCGCCGGAAGGCCGGCGGGTGTTCCCCGACATGACCGTCGAGGAAAACCTGCTGATGGGCACCATCCCGATTGGTGACAAATACGCCAAGGAAGACATGCAGCGCATGTTCGAACTGTTTCCACGGCTTGAAGAGCGGCGCACGCAGCGGGCGATGACCATGTCTGGTGGCGAGCAGCAGATGCTCGCAATTGCCCGGGCCTTGATGAGTCGACCGAAGTTGTTGCTGCTCGATGAGCCGAGCCTCGGGTTGGCGCCGATTGTGGTGAAGCAGATTTTTGCGACCCTGCGGGAATTGGCGAAAACCGGGATGACCATTTTTCTGGTCGAGCAGAACGCCAACCATGCGCTGAAGCTGTCGGACCGGGCGTATGTGATGGTTAACGGCGAGATTCGCCTGACGGGCACGGGTAAAGAGTTGCTGGTGAACGAGGAGGTGCGTAACGCTTATCTGGGCGGGCACTGACTTTTCCTGCGTCAAACACAGCCCCGGCGACGCAAGTCCCGGGGCTTTTTTATATCCCAAACCCACCTCAATCCCTGTGGGAGCTGGCTTGCCAGCGATAGCGCTTCATCATTCAACACTGATGCAGGGAGTGACGGCCCCATCGCTGGCAAGCCAGCTCCCACAGGTTAAGCGGTGACCTTCAGTGGAATTGTGGAAAACAAATTCCCGAAGCTGCCAAAGCGCGACATATAGACGCTGCAAATGGCTGTTTTTCCACAGTTTTGACTTGTCCCCGGTTACTGTGGAGCTGGCTGTGAATAACGTGGGTGTATCTGGCTGCAGGCCTTGTAATCCGTGGCCTGCAAGTGTGTGGTTGTTTTTTGATCAGGCGTTTTTGCTGAAGATGAAGGCGTCGTTGTCAACCTTTTTCTGGGCATTGACTGTCAGACAATTCGATGTCGATAAGCCTGTGGATAAGTCTGTGATTAAACTCTGGAAAGACTGCGCTGAGGGCCGTAATTACTGGCCTCGCGCAATCACTGTGCTGACTGACCTGTCGTGCAAAATGCCATGTCCCGCACATCCGCCACTTCAGGGTCAAGCAAAAAACTTTCTATTTCGCCCGCAAAGCCTTGTGTGGCGCGGCTTTGCGCGTTTGCACTTGCCCCCGGAAACTGTGGAAGGGACTGTGGATAACATGCGTGCACATGGCTACAGGCCACGCTGGCTATGGCGTTGGCGGTGTTGGTTGTTTTTTGCACACGTTGTGGGTGTTGCCCGTGCGTGCGGGGCCGGGCATGCTGCGGGCTGATTTTCTATTCCAAGGGCTGCCCCGGCGGCCGAAGCAAGGAGAACACGATGTCCAACACCCTGTTTATCACCGGCGCGACGTCCGGATTTGGTGAAGCCTGTGCCCGCCGTTTTGCCGAGGCTGGCTGGAAACTGGTGCTGACCGGCCGTCGTGAAGAACGCCTCAACGCGCTGTGCGCCGAATTGTCGAAACAGACCGAAGTGCACGGCCTGGTGCTCGACGTCCGTGATCGCAAGGCGATGGAAGAGGCGATTGCCAATCTGCCGCCGTCGTTCGCCAAGCTGCGTGGCCTGATCAACAACGCAGGTCTGGCGTTGGGCGTGGATCCTGCGCCGAA
The DNA here is from genome assembly GCF_044541255.1 of Pseudomonas sp. NPDC085632. Lineage (NCBI taxonomy): Bacteria > Pseudomonadati > Pseudomonadota > Gammaproteobacteria > Pseudomonadales > Pseudomonadaceae > Pseudomonas > Pseudomonas sp. NPDC085632. The sequence continues at coordinate 37,215 of NZ_JBITSX010000018.1, forward strand.
ATGCGATCTGGACGATTGGGACACCATGGTCGACACCAACGTCAAAGGCCTGATGTACGCCACGCGCCTGCTGCTGCCGCGCCTCATCGCTCATGGCCGCGGCGCCGGCATCGTCAACCTTGGCTCCATCGCAGGCAACTATCCGTATCCGGGCAGCCATGTGTACGGCGCGACCAAGGCATTCGTCAAACAGTTCTCGCTGAACCTGCGTTGCGACTTGCAAGGCACCGGCGTACGGGTCAGTAACATTGAGCCAGGGCTGTGCGAGAGCGAGTTCTCGCTGGTGCGTTTTGCGGGCGATCAGGAGCGTTACAACGCGACTTACGCGGGTGCCGAGCCGATCCAGCCGCAGGACATTGCCGAGACGATTTTCTGGGTGATGAATGCGCCGGCGCATATCAACATCAACAGCCTGGAATTGATGCCGGTGAGCCAGACCTGGGCGGGTTTCGCTATCGAGCGTAACAAGGCCTGACACCGCGTCACGGCCAATCGCTGGCAAGCCAGCTCCCACAAGTACCGAGTCGCTCACAAGATTCGTGTGTACCGATAACCCTGTGGGAGCTGGCTTGCCAGCGTGAGGCCAGAACAGGCAATAAATCCCGATAAGGTAAACTCCCCTCGCAACAACCCAACCGCACCCCGCGGTTTTCAGGGTTTTTCGAGGAGTCAAAGTGAGTAACCGAGGTGAGCAGGCACTGCTCAAACAATCGACCATTCTGATGTTGGCTGTGGCGATTGCCGGGATCGTCACCGGTTTTGTTTCAGGTTCACAATCCATTCTGTTTGATGGTTTTTTCTCGTTGATCGCAACGTTCATCAAAGTTCTGATGCTGATCACCGCCAAGCTGATCGCCAAGGAAAGCAATCACCGGTTCCAGTTCGGTTTCTGGCATCTGGAGCCGATGGTGCTGTTGATCGAAGGCAGTTTCCTGATGTTGATTGCGATCTACGCGTTTCTCAACGGCGTGTTCGGCGTCATCAACGGGGGCCGTGACATCGAGTTGGGGCTGGTGATCATTTATGCGGCGGTGTTTACCGTTGTCGAATTCGCCTACTTCTTCTACGTCCGCCATCGTAACCGCAAGCTCAAATCCAGCCTGATCCAGTTCGACAACATCAGTTGGCTGGTGGACGCGATGCTGTCCGTGGGCCTGTTGATCAGTTTTCTCGCAGCGCTGCTGCTCAAGTCCCAGGGTTATGGCCAGTGGGCGGTGTATGTCGACCCGCTGATCCTGATCGTGCTGGCGCTGACCATGCTGCCGCCGGCGTTCAAGATCCTTGGCCCGGCGTTGCGCGATGTCTTGGGGATTGCCCCGGACACGCTGGATGATCAGGTGCGTCAGGTGATGGAGGCGGCGAAAACCGAGCACGGTTTCGATGACTATGTGTCCTATGTGCAGAAGCACGGGCGGGCGCGGTTTATCGAGATTCATGTGGTGTTGTCAGCCGATTATGCGTTGAGCAATGTCGGACAGCTGGATGCGTTGCGCGAAGAGATTTCCGCGAAGCTGGGCAAGCCGGATGCGGCGCGGTGGTTGACGATCAGCTTCACCGGGGACAAGAAGTGGATCGCTTAGAGACCGCGTAACGGCTATCGCTAGCAGGCTAGCTCCCACAGTTCATTTGTGCTGCTCACAAATAGTGTGTTCGGCGCAATTCCAATGTGGGAGCGAGCTTGCTCGCGAAAGCGATCTAAAATCAGCGAAGATATTCAGCCAAACCGTGGTAACAAGTCGCCAAGTGATACGGCGTAGTAGAAGGCATATCCTTGCGACTGACTTCCCCTTGCTCATCCCGACACTCATGCCAGCCCCCGGCATGCAGAAAGCGCTGCTGCAACGCCTGCAACTGCCGCAGTACCACCGCTTCACTGCCCTGACGCAACGTCAGCGCGCGCAGATATTCCGCCTGGGCCCAGATCCGTTGGGTCGAGTCTCGCGGGCGTCCATCCGTTTCCAGATCGAGCATTGCCCGCACCGCGCCGCATGTCTGCACCACACCGTATTGCTCGGTGAACGCAAACGCCCGATCCAGCGCCGCGTGCAATTTCGAACCCCGCAGCAACGCTGACGATTCGAGCAGGAAATACCATTCGAACTGGTGCCCCGGCTCATACCAGTTATCCACAGCCCCGAGCGGTTTCTCCATCAACACGCCATGCTGCGGGTCGACGAAGTGCTTGTGCATGGCTGTGCATAACTCCAGCAGTGCTTTCTGCGTCTGGGCATCTTCGCGCACGGCAAGGGTGGCGAGAAATGCTTCAGCCAAGTGCATCAGCGGGTTTTGCAGCGGACCGGTTTGCAGGGTGATCCAGTCGCGTTCCAGGCAGGCTTCGTACAAGCCATCGCCGGTGGCGAAGCGTCGGCCGATGATTTCCAGCGCCGCATTCAACGTCGACTCGACCAGTGGATCGCCGGACTTTCCCCAGTAATGCGCGCAGGCAAACAGGATAAAGGCGTGGGTGTAGAGATCCTTGCGTTGATCCAGCGGCTTGCCCTGGGCATCGATGCTGTAGAACCAGCCGCCATGCTCGGCATCATGAAAGTGCCGTTGCAAGGAGCGGAACAGCGCCGCTGCGCGCACATCAGCGTTATCCACAACCCCGATCAGACTGGAGAACAAATACAACTGCCGGGCGCAGGCCATCGCCCGATAACGCTGTGGTGGCAGAGGTTGGTGCGTGGCGTCCAGCGACTCATAGGGCAACGCCATGTCGGCGTTCCAGCCCGGGCCTTGCCAGAGCGGCACGATCACGTTGACGAAGTGCTGCTGCACAGCGCCGAACAGGGCGGTCAATTCGGGCAGGGAGGTGGAGCGGGAAGCGTGGGGCATGGGCGGACGTCGTCACGGCTGGGGCGATTGCGCGACATGGTAGCAGAGCGGCGGGCTTTAGAGGTTTGGTGTCTGATCGGCCGTCATCGCTGGCAAGCCAGCTCCCACAGGTTATTGGGTAAGTCCACAATTGTGTGAACACCAAATATCCTTGTGGGAGCTGGCTTGCCAGCGATGAGGCCGGCTCAGGCGATAGAGATTAGCCTGCCAGCAGCCAGGCGCCTGTGATTGCTGAGGCAGCACCTGCAAGGCGCACCAACGGTGCAGCCGCCTGAGGCAGAAAACGCACCACGGCATAACCCGCCGCATGCAGTGCAGCCGTCGCAGCAACGAAACCCGTCGCATACGCCCAAGGATTGCTCATGTCCGGCAACTCCAGCCCATGCGCCACACCATGGAACAACGCAAACACCGCCGTCGCCGCCACCGCCATCACCAGCGGCGGCCGCACCGCCAATGCCACCGCCAGACCCAACGCCAGTACCGACGCCGCAATCCCGCTTTCCAGCGCCGGCAATTCCAGCCCTTCAAACCCGAGCATGCCGCCAATCAGCATGGTGCCGACAAACGTGCACGGCAGCGCCCAGCGCGCCGCGCCTTGCTGCTGCGCCGCCCATAAGCCAACAGCCACCATCGCCAGCAAATGGTCGAGGCCACCGATCGGATGGCTGATGCCGGCGATCAAACCGCTGTCGCCGTGTCCCGGGTGAGCGAAAGCCAGCGCAGGCGTCAGCAGCAGCGCCACGGCGCCAAGAATACGTTTGAGTGTCATGGATAAGCTTCCTTGTTGATCAGTGAATCAGGCTGCAGTCAGCAGGCCCTGGCGTTCGATGAAGGCGATGATTTGCTCAAGACCCTGACCGGTTTTCTGGTTGCTGAAAACGAACGGCTTGCCGTTGCGCATGCGTTGGGTGTCGCTGTCCATCATTTCCAGCGAAGCGCCTACCAGCGGCGCCAGGTCGATCTTGTTGATCACCAGCAGATCGGATTTGCAGATCCCCGGTCCGCCCTTGCGCGGCAGCTTGTCGCCCGCCGAAACGTCGATCACATAGATAGTCAGGTCGGACAGTTCCGGGCTGAAGGTCGCCGACAGGTTGTCACCACCGGACTCCACCAGAATCAGGTCGAGCCCGGGAAAGCGCCGGTTCAGTTGATCCACCGCTTCAAGGTTGATCGAGGCGTCTTCGCGGATCGCCGTGTGCGGGCAGCCACCGGTTTCCACGCCGATGATCCGCTCCGGCGCGAGGGCTTCGTTGCGCACCAGGAAATCGGCGTCTTCGCGGGTGTAGATGTCGTTGGTGACCACGGCGAGGTTGTAGCGCTCGCGCAGGGCCAGACACAGGGCCAGGGTCAACGCGGTTTTGCCGGAACCGACCGGGCCGCCGATGCCGACGCGCAGAGGTTGTGTGTTCATGGTTGTTTCTCCTAAGAGCGGAAGAGACGGCTGTACTGGCGCTCGTGGGCCATGCACGCCAGGGACAGGCCGAACGCGGCACTGCCCATGTGTTCGGGATTGATTCGGGTTGCGTCCTGCTGCGCTTGTTGCAGCAGTGGCAGCAGTTCGCTGGTCAGGCGCTGGGCGGCTTGCTGGCCCAGTGGCAGGGTTTTCATCAATACGGCGAGCTGGTTTTCCAGCCAGCTCCACAGCCACGCGGCGAGGGCGTCTTGTGGGCTGATGCCCCAGGCGCGTGCGGCCAACGCCCAGCACAGGGCTAGGTGCGGTTCAGTACATTGATCGAGAAAGTCGCGTGCCGGTGCGTCGAGTTCAGGCAAACCGCTGAGCAATTGCTGCAACGAATAGCCCATCTGCCGGCTCTCCAAATGCAACTCGCGCGTCTCGCGGCTGGCGCGATGGCTTTCGCGCAGAATCTGCAACTCGGCCCATTGCTCATCCGCGGCTGCCTGGCAATGCGCGAGCAGCAGCGGCGCTTCAAAGCGGGCGAGGTTGAGCAGCAACTGATCGCTGATCCAGCGCCGGGCACTGTCCGGGTTGTTCACGCGGCCGTTATCCACCGCCATTTCCAGGCCTTGCGAATAGCTGTAGCCGCCAATCGGCAATTGCGGACTGGCCAGGCGCAGCAGCGCCCAGGCCGGATTCACAGACGTACGCCGAACTGATGGAGTTTCGGCGCGTAGTTGAAGTCCTCGTCGCCGTGGCGTGAATGGTGATGGCCGCCGCCGTAGGCGCCGTGTTCCGGCTGGAACGGTGCTTCAATGGCTTCGACCTGCGCGCCGAGTTGTTCGAGCATCGCTTTGAGTACGTAATCGTCGAGCAGACGCAGCCAGCCATCACCGACTTGCAGGGCGACGTGGCGGTTACCCAAGTGATAAGCCGCGCGGGTCAGTTCGAAGGCGTTGGCGCAGGTGACGTGGAGCAATTGCTCGGGGCGCGCGCAGACGCGGACGATGCGGCCGTCTTCAGCCTGCAGGCATTCGTCGTCATACAGCGGCGGCTGGCCGCGCTCCAAAAACAACCCGACGTCTTCGCCCTCGGCACTGAAACAGCGCAAACGGCTTTTGCTCCGCGCTTCGAAGGTCAGGTGCAACTCGGCGGCCCAGACGGGTTGAGGGTCGATTCTGCGGTGAATCACCAGCATCGGAAAACTTCCAGCTATGGACAATACTCTGGCTAGAGCAAGGGCCTTGCCAATCGGACGAGATGTAGGAAATCCCTGTCGGAGCGTAGTGGATGTTTCAAGATGTTGCGGGAATATGGAAGGTTTTGGTGCGTGAAGATTTTTTAATGCACCAAATGGAGGCTGATGCGCCGAACCAAATGTGGGAGCGAGCTTGCTCGCGAGGGCGGTGGTTCAGCGATATGGATGTTGGCTGACACGACGCCTTCGCGAGCAGGGGGAATTTGTCGTGTCAGTAATGAGGGGGCGTTACTCGGTACTACCCAAGCCCTGCCAATGCTTGAGACCAATAAAGATAAAGCGCAATTGCTGGGTGATCTTCGCCTGCGGCGTCAGATGCTCCGGCAGCGCTTCGGCGGGCGGGTCGATGATGTCCGGCAGGGTGGCAAACACCGATTTGACGATCAGGTCAGCCATTACGCTCAAACCAGCAGTATCCAGATGCTGAAGCTTGGGCATCATCGTCAGGTCGGCAGCGAGGTCGGAGCTGATGTTTTCGCGCAAGCGTCCGATCGCCTGACGCACCGGCAGTGAACCGCCGTACTGCTCGCGCGCAAGAAACAGGAATTGCGAGCGATTGGCGCTGACCACGTCGAGGAAGATCCGCACAGAGGCATCGATGATGCCGCCCATGACGAATTCGTTGTGGCGGACCAAACGGATAGTTTCGCGAAAGGTCTGGCCAACTTCACTGACCAATACCAGGCCCAGCTCATCCATATCGGCAAAATGCCGGTAGAAACCGGTGGGTACGATCCCGGCGGTTTTGGTCACTTCGCGCAGGCTCAGGCTGCCGAATCCTCGGCCGCTTTCCATCAAGTGGCGGGCAGCGTCCATCAAGGCGTTGCGGGTCTGTTGCTTCTGTTCGGCGCGGGGCAGCATCGCAGGGTGTGTTCTTTGGCAGGACAAGCGCCGCACTCTAGCAAATCGGCTTTGTCGGCGTCGAACGGGAGGGCATGCAGCGAACGATTTTATCGAGCCGGAAAAGTCAAAAGCCCAATCCGGTGATTGGGCTTTTTTTCGAGGCCGCCATGGGCTTAGCTCAAGGCACTGTTGCGTTCGATTACACGGTCACCACCACCTTCGGCGAGTGCTTGACCCAGTGGGGTTTTATCAAAACCGTCGTCAGCCAGGGTCTGGCCTTGTGGAGTGCGGTCGCCACCGTCAGATGCCAAGGTCTGGCCTTGTGGGGTGCGGTCGCTACCGTCGGATGCCAGAGTCTGGCCTTGTGGAGTGCGTTCGGTACCGTCAGACGCCAGCGTTTGACCTTGTGGAGTCTTGTCGTAGCCGTCTTGAACCAGACCTTTCTCTTCCAGGCGATCACGGCCGCCTTCAGCCAGAGTCTGGCCTTGTGGGGTACGGTCCGAGCCATCAGCCGCTACGGTCTGGCTGAACACCGAGTGGCTGGATTTCACTTGCGGGGTGGCCTGATCGGCAGCGGGCAGGGCGAAAGCAGTGCTGGCTAGCATCGACAGGGTAAGGCTGAGCAGTAATTGGCGTTTCATGATGGGTTGCTCCTTGGGAGGGCGATAAAGTGGGTACGAGGGCAATGCTACTCTCGATAAGTCGATATAAAAGTTCATAAACGCAATGGTAATAATCAACAGAATTGATTGTTCTGCCGGGAGGCTCTAGATCGGGCCTTTCAGAGCAACGGTTTTGCACCGAGGTGGGTATTTACGACTCACTCGCGCCTCGCAAAAGTGCGGGTCGAGGTAACACTGTTCGACTGATCGGTCAGATTTCGCGCGACTTTTTGCGCCTGAATCGACCTTTCGATTAAACCTGCGGCTCGTTTGCCAGTCGTAGACTTCATGAGGGCCGCTTTGGCCCGCCGTTTCAGCCGTGCGCCTCAGTTTTTGCGTGCGGTCGTGATCAGGAGCTTTGTGCATGACGCGCACTGGAAAAATCTTCAGCTGGACCTTCGCCATCCTCGTGCTGCTACTGGCCGTGCTGGTGTTGATCATCGTGTTCTTCGACTGGAACCGGATCAAACCGCCGCTCAACGCCAAAGTCTCGGAAGAACTTCACCGACCGTTTGCTATTAACGGCAACCTCGCGGTGATCTGGCAGCGCGAACCCGACGAGGGCGGCTGGCGTGCGTGGGTGCCGTGGCCGCATGTGGTCGCCGAGGACTTGAACCTGGGCAACCCGGACTGGTCGAAGAAACCGCAGATGGTCACGCTCAAGCGCGTTGAGCTGCGTATCTCGCCGCTGGCGCTGTTGGCGCAACGGGTGGTGATTCCGCGCATCGACCTGACCGAACCCAACGCCGAGTTGCAGCGCCTTGCCGACGGCCGCGCCAACTGGACGTTCAAATTCGATCCGAAGGATCCGAACGCTGAGCCGTCGAATTGGGTGGTCGACATCGGCGCCATCGGTTTCGACAAGGGCCACGTCACCCTCGACGACCAGACGCTCAAGACCAACCTTGATGTGCTGATCGATCCGCTGGGCAAGCCGATTCCGTACAGCGACATCGTCGGTGCCAAAGCGGCGAAAAACGCGCAGGACAAGGGTGGCGCACCGCAGGATTACGCATTTGCTCTGAAGGTCAAAGGCCAATACCACGGCCAGAACCTTACGGGCCAAGGCAAGATCGGCGGGCTGCTCGCCTTGCAGGACGCGAGCAAACCCTTCCCGTTGCAGGCCCAGGCGAAGATCGGCGACACCAGTATCGAACTGGCCGGCACGCTGACCGATCCGCTGAACCTTGGCGCGCTCGATCTGCGCCTGAAACTGGCCGGTGCCAGCCTCGGCAATCTCTATCCTTTAACCGGGGTGACCCTGCCGGACACGCCGCCGTACTCCACCGACGGCCATTTGATCGCCAAACTGCATGACGAGGCCGGGGCGAAATTCACCTATGAGCAATTCAACGGCAAGATCGGCAGCAGTGATATCCATGGCGACCTGACCTACGTCGCCAGCCAGCCACGGCCGAAACTCAGCGGCGCGTTACTCTCCAATCAACTGTTGTTCGCTGACCTCGCACCGCTGATCGGCGCCGACTCCAATGACAAGCAAAAGGCTCGCGGCGGCGAAAGCAAACAGCCGGCCGATAAAGTGCTGCCGGTCGAAGAGTTCAAGACTGATCGCTGGCGCGCGATGGACGCCGATGTCGAGTTCACCGGCAAGCGCATCGTCCATAGCGAGAAACTGCCGTTCACTGACCTTTATACCCACCTGAAACTCAACGACGGCGAACTGAGCCTGGAGCCACTGCGCTTCGGCGTGGCTGGCGGCAATCTTGATGCACAGATTCGCCTCAACGGTCGCACCGAGCCGCTGGAAGGTCGCGCCAAACTGACTGCGCGCAAGTTCAAGCTCAAAGAGCTGTTCCCGACGTTTGAGCCGATGAAGACCAGTTTCGGTGAGCTCAACGGCGACGCCGATATCAGTGGTCGCGGCAACTCGGTGGCCAAGCTGCTGGGCGGCGCCAACGGCAAATTGAAGATGTTGATCAACGACGGCGCGATCAGCCGCGAGCTGATGGAACTGGCCGGGCTCAACGTCGGTAACTATGTGGTCGGCAAGATTTTTGGCGACAAGGAAGTGAAGATCAACTGTGCAGCGGCGGACTTCGACATCAAGACCGGTCTGGCGACCACGCAGCTGTTCGTCTTCGATACCGAGAACGCGATCATCTACATCGACGGCACGGCGAACATGGCCACCGAGCAGCTGGATCTGACCGTGACCCCGGAATCCAAGGGCTGGCGTTTGATCTCTCTGCGCTCGCCGCTGTATGTGCGCGGCAAGTTCATCAAGCCCGATGCCGGCGTGAAGGCTGTGCCGCTGATGTTGCGCGGGGCGGGGATGGTTGCGCTGGGTGTGATTGCGGCACCGGCGGCGGGGTTGTTGGCGCTGGTGGCACCGAGTGGCGGTGAGCCGAATCAGTGTGCGCCGTTGCTGGAACAGATGAAGGCGGGGAAGGCGCCGGTCACCGTTAAACCCACCAAATAGTCAGTGCCCGTAAGGGCCATTTCGCGAGCAAGCTCACTCCCACAGGGGACCGCATTCCTTCAGATGGATGCGGTCGAGTGTGGGAGCGAGCCTGCTCGCGAAGGCCGTTTTCCTGATCATTCCCACGCTCTGCGTGGGAATGCCTCAACGGACGCTCCGCGTTCGGCAATAAAAAGGCACGCGGAGCGTGCCGGGCTGCATTCCCACGCGGAGCGTGGGAACGATCAGTCGTCAGGGATTACAGGTCGTTCAGGATGTCAGCCATGTCATCGGCGTGCTCTTCTTCCTGCGCCAGAATATCTTCGAAGATACGCCGCGTAGTCGGGTCTTTCTCGCCGATGTACTGGATGATTTCCCGGTAGCTGTCGATAGCGATGCGCTCGGCAACCAGGTCTTCGTAGACCATCTCTTTGAGGGTGTTGCCGGCTACGTATTGTGCGTGGGACATCTTCGACAGCAGGTCAGGGTTGAACTCAGGCTCGCCGCCCAATTGCACGATGCGTTCGGCCAGGCGGTCGGCGTGCTGGGCTTCCTGGGTGGCGTGTTCGAGAAACTCCTCGGCGGCCACATGGGCTTTCACGCCATTGGCCATGAAATAGTGGCGCTTGTAGCGCAATACGCAGACCAGTTCAGTGGCCAGCGATTCATTGAGCAAGCGCAGCACCTCTTCACGGTCGGCGCTGTAGCCTTCGGTGACGGCGCCGTTCTCGACGTGTTGGCGCGCACGGTCGCGCAAGGTTTGAACATCTGACAGATGCAGGTCGTCGCTCATTTCGATCTCCTGGAGGCTAATCCGATTGTCGCCACGTTCTGCGGACGCGGTCGCTACCTAAGCTGTGAGTCGTGAGCGTTGCAAAAAGTTTTACCCGATTTGCGGCGACCTGGGTGCCAGTCCCGAGAGCAGCGCTTCTTCGCGCAACCAGGCAAAAAACGCCCGCACCGGCGGATGCCGCTCGCGCCCCGGCACACACAATGCGCTGTAACCGGCGCCATCGACTTGAACCTGACCCATGAACGGCACCAGCAAACCACTGGCAACGCTCTCCGACACCAGAATATTGCTCGCCAGCACCAGCCCTTGCCCGGCGATCGCCGCCTGCAGGGCGTAATGCTCTTCATCGTATTCGCGGATGGCCGGTTGCTGGTTCAGCCAGTGTTCGCCGGCCTTGGCGCACCACGCTTCCCAGCCATGGGCATACAGCTTCGAGTTATGCCAGCGCACGCTGATCAACGTCGGCGTGCGCCGCGCGGCCAGCGCTACTTGCTCGGGCGAGCCGTACACGCCGAACGATTCATCGAACAGGCACAGACCGTAAAGGTTCGGGTAATCGTCGAGGCTGTAGCGCAACACCAGATCGACACTGGCGTCCTGATGCAGATCGATGACTTCGCAATGGGTATCGAGGCGCACGTTGATGTTCGGATGCTGCGCATAAAAGCGACCGAGACGCGGCACCAGCCACAGCGCGGCAAACGCGGCGGTGGTCGATAGCGTCAGCGTGCTGGCGTTGCGCTGCGGGCGCAGGGTGTCGACGCTTTGTGCCACCTCCAGCAGCGCGCCATGCAAGCTGCGAAACAGGCGCTCGCCGCCCTCGGTCAGGCGCACCTGACGTGGCAGGCGCTCGAACAATGCGACGCCGAGCCAGTCTTCCAGCGAACGAATCTGGTGCGAAATCGCCGTGGGCGTGACCGACAGTTCTTCGGCGGCACCCTTGAAACTGAGCAGGCGTGACGCCGATTCAAAAGCGCGGAGGGCAGTGAGAGGCAGCGAGGCGAACATTGAAAGCTCCATGGATGAAATGAATTCATCCAGACTGATATTTGCTCATTTGAGGCAACGGTGTGCTGCCTGCAATCTGCAGCGACACAGCAATCGAAGTCTAGCCTCAAGGAGTTTCAGATGAGCAAAATTCTTGCGATTCATGCCAGCCCACGTGGCGACCGTTCGCACTCGCGGCGGCTGGCGGAAAGTTTTCTCAGCGCCTGGCAGGTGCGTCATCCACAGGCGCAGGTGACCCGCCGCGAGGTCGGCCGAGCGCTGATTCCGGCGGTCAACGAAGCCTTTGTCGTCGCCGCGTTTCATCCACAGCCTGAAGCGCGTCCATTGTCGATGCAGGCCGATCTGGCCCTGAGCGATCAACTGGTCGGCGAGTTGTTCGACCACGACCTGCTGCTGATTTCCACGCCGATGTACAACTTCAGCGTGCCCAGCGGCCTCAAGGCCTGGGTCGATCAGATCGTGCGGCTGGGCCTGACCTTCGATCACACGCTGGACAACGGCATTGCCCAGTACACCCCGCTGTTACAGGGCAAGAAGGCGTTGATCGTCACCAGTCGCGGCGGTTTCGGTTTCGGCCCGGGTGGTGAGCTGGAGGCCTTGAATCACGCCGATCCATGGTTGCGCACGGCGCTGGGGTTTATCGGCATCAACGACGTCACTGTGGTCGCGGCCGAGGGCGAAGAGTCCGCCGAACGCACCTTCGCGGTGTCGGTGGCCGAGGCCGAGCAGCGTTTGCTCGACCTCGCCCGGGTGTTCTAGATGGCCTGGCTGTTCTTGCTGATCGCCGCCGGGTTTGAAGTGACCTTCGCCATGGGCATGAAGTACGCCGAAGGGTTTACTCGGCTCTGGCCGTCGTTGATTACGGTGATTGCGGCGGTTGGCGGCATCTACTTTCTCACGCTGGCGATGCGCGAGTTGCCGGTGAGCATCGCCTACCCGATCTGGACCGCGATCGGCTCACTGGGCACGGTGTTCCTCGGTTTCGCCCTGCTGGGCGAAAGCCTGACGCTGGTCAAACTGGTTTCGGTAGGGCTGATTGTGGCGGGGGTGGTGGGCCTGAAGTAGGCTGGTGGTTGAGTTGTCATCATCAGGGAGGATGCTTGGCGGGCGTTTTGCACGCCTTGCATCCACCCACCGACCACAAGGATGTTTGCCCATGTCGACGCGTTATCCATTGGTGCTGGTGCCGGGCATGCTCGGGTTTATCCGGCTGGTGCTCTATCCGTATTGGTACGGAATCATCAAGGCGTTGCGCCGTGGTGGTGCGACGGTGATTGCCGTGCAGGTGTCGCCGCTCCATTCCACAGAAGTGCGTGGTGAGCAATTGCTGGCGCGTATCGATGAGATTCTGCGGGAGACCGGGGCGCGAAAGGTCAACCTGTTCGGCCACAGTCAGGGCTCATTGACGGCGCGCTATGCGGCGGCGAAACGGCCGGATCTGGTGGCCTCGGTGACATCGGTGGCCGGACCCAATCACGGTTCGGAACTGGCTGACTACCTGGCGAAACATTACCCGGCGGACAGTGCCAAAGGTCGGATCCTTGAGGCGCTGTTGCGGTTTGTCGGTTGGCTGATGGCGTTACTGGAGACCGGTTATCACGGGCCGAAACTGCCGGTGGATATCCACGCCTCGCACCAATCGCTGACGACTGAGGGCGTCGCGCTGTTCAACCAGCGTTATCCACAGGGCTTGCCCGAGACGTGGGGCGGGCACGGGCCGGAAGAGGTCAACGGCGTGCGCTATTACTCATGGTCGGGGACGTTGCAGCCGGGCAAGACTGATCGCGGCGGGAATTTGTTTGACGGGACCAATCGCAGTTGTCGCTTGTTTGCGAAAACCTTCGTGCGTGAGCCGGGGCAGTGCGACGGGATGGTCGGGCGGTATAGCTCGCATCTGGGCACGGTGATTGGCGATGACTATCCGCTGGATCACTTCGACATCGTCAATCAGTCGCTGGGGCTGGTCGGCAAAGGGGCGGATCCGGTGCGGCTGTTTGTCGAGCATGCGGCGCGGCTAAAGGCAGCTGGGGTTTAACAGCCAGACCGCGTTTTCGTTCATCGCTGGCAAGCCAGCTCCCACAGGTTTGGGATCGAACACAAATCTTGTGAACGCCCAAATCACTGTGGGAGCTGGCTTGCCAGCGATGGGGCCCTATCAGGCAACGCTGATCCGGCGGCTCAACACGGTGGTCCAACGCTCGGACAGAATCACCCCGCCCAAGGTCAGCAATCCACCCACCAGGTGATACATCGCCAACTGCTCCTTCAACACCACCGCCGCAATCAGCGCAGTAATCAACGGCAGCAGATTGAAAAACAACGTCGTGCGACTCGGCCCCAACCGCTGCACAGCCTGCATCCACGCCAGCGGCGCGAGCATCGACGCCAACAGGCACGCATACAGCACCAGCGGAATGTTCTGCAGGGTCAAACCGGTTTTCGGCGAAGCGGCATACAGCGGAAACAACACGACAATCGCCACCAGCACCTGCAAATACAACAACACCAATGGCGGCAGGCGTAGCTGCCATTTCTTCAGCAGCGTGCTGTAAATTGCATAGGCCATGGTCGCGATCAGCATCATCGCATCGCCCATGTTCACGCCGTGCTGCAGCAACGCACCGAGGCTGCCGGACGAGACCACCACCAGCACGCCAGCGAATGACAACACCGCACCGACCAGCGCACCGGCGGTCAGGCGTTGGCCGAGGCTGATGATCGCCATGGCCAGCGACATCAATGGCATCAGCGACAGAATGATGCCCATGTTGGTCGCGGTGGTCAGGGTCGCGGCGAAGTAAGCGAGGCTTTGATATACCGCCATGCCGAGTACGCCGAGGACGAAGATCTTGCCCAGGTTCGGGCGAATCTGCGGCCAGTGCGCGATTACCGCTTTGAGCATGAACGGCGTGAACAGCAGGCCGGCCAGCAGCCAGCGGTAGAAACCGATCTCGGCGGGGAAAATTGCCCCGACCGCGAGTTTGTTGATCACGGTATTGCCGGCCCAGATAAAAATCGCCAGCAGCGGAAAAGCGTATTGCATGCGTTGAAACCAGTACGTTGATGAAGCGCAATTATCCCTTGTCTGGATGCAGGCCTATACTTCGAACCGGACAACCTGCCTCTGAAACCGGACAGCATGAACAGTAAACACATCGATCTGCTGGATTTCAGCGAACTGCCGTCAGCGGTGTATTTCCGCTACGCCGACTTCAATGCTCATGAATATGCCGCGCCGCATCGGCATCCGTGGGGCACTTTGGAGTACGCGGCCCACGGCGTGCTGCACATGGACGTCGACGGCAGCCGCTTCATGTCGCCGCCGCAATACGCGGTGTGGGTGCCGCCGCAGGTCGAGCACAGTTTCTATAGCCATCAACCGGTCAACTATCGCGCGGTGTGCCTCGACCCCAAGGTCTGCACCGAACTGCCCAAGCGCGCCTGTACCCTGGCGATCAGTGACATTCTCAAAGCGATTCTCAAGGACTTTGCCGCCCGCGACGTGAAGATTCCCGAGCTCGATGCCGATCAGCGTCTGGCGCAGGTGTTGGTCGATCAGTTGCAACAGGCGCCGGTGCATGAGTGTTATCTGCCGTACGCGAGCAGCCCGGGTTTGCTGGCGATTCTCGAAACCTTGCAGGCCGAACCGGGTAACAATCAGCCGTTGGCGCATTGGGCGCTGCAAGTGCATGTCAGCGAGCGCACGCTGGCGCGGCAATTTGTTCGTGAGTTGGGGATGAGTTTTGGCGAGTGGCGTCAGCGTCTGCGTTACCTCGCTGCGATCGAGGCGCTGGAAACTTCGCGCAGCGTGCAGGAAATCGCCTTCGATCTCGGTTACAGCAGCGGCTCGGCATTCATTGCCATGTTCGCGCGGCAGGCCGGGTGTACGCCGGAGCAGTATCGCCGTAGCCATCTGGAAGGCAGGAAGGTGTAACAAGATTTGGCTACACTCCAGCAGAGGCCGCCCCCCCTCGGTGCGGCGACAAGGAGAAAACTCCATGAAGATGTTGCGTGTGCCTTTGTTGATGATTGGTTTGCTCCTGTGTTCCCAGGGTTTCGCCGCCACGGCGCAACAGAACAAAATGACCACCTGCAATGCCGATGCGACCGCCAAGAGTCTGAAAGGCGATGAGCGCAAAACCTTCATGAGCACCTGCCTCAAGGCAGCGCCAGCGGCCAACGATGCCAAGGCCCTGACTCCGCAGCAGGAAAAAATGAAAACCTGCAACGCCGATGCGAAAACCAAGGCCCTGACCGGCGATGCACGCAAGACGTTCATGAGTGATTGCCTGAAGAAAAAATAACCTGGATCAGTGGGTGACTGGGTTGACGTGTTCGCTTGAGATTTGCCCTCACCCTCTCCCTCACCCTCACCCTCTCCCGGAGGGAGAGGGGACTGACCGCTTTGTCTCAAGGTATTCGTCGACCTGAGAAATCCGGTTGATTATGGATTCCATGTCGCTGGTTCAGGTCACTGTAAATCCAGAGCATCCCCCAATCGGTTCCCTCTCCCTTTGGGAGAGGGTTAGGGTGAGGGGACCTCAAGCACCGCATATTTCTAGTGCTCACCCCGGAACGCTGGCAGACTGCCAATCCTTTTACGCCGTTCGTTTTGAGGCTGTATGCCAACGTTTTCTGAGCGTCATGTAGTGTTCTGGGTCAGTTGCATCATCATTTTCGGCGGTTTGCTGCTGGTGCTGCCGCTGCGCTTGTTGCCCAGTCTGTTGGCCGGTTTGTTGGTCTATGAGCTGGTCAATATGCTCACCCCGCAACTGCAACGGCTGATCGAAGGCCGCCGCGCGCGCTGGCTGGCGGTGGCGTTGCTGGGTACGCTGGTGGTGAGTGTGCTGGCGTTGATCTTCGCCGGCGCTATCAGTTTTCTTCTGCACGAAGCGGAAAATCCGGGCGCGTCTCTCGACAAGTTCATGGGCGTGGTCGACCGCGCGCGCGGGCAATTGCCACCGTTCATCGACGCTTATTTACCGGCCAGTGCTGCGGAGTTTCGCGTGGCGATTGGCGAGTGGATGAGCAAACACCTGTCCGACCTGCAACTGGTCGGCAAGGACGCCGCGCACATGTTCGTGACGTTGCTGATCGGCATGGTTCTCGGCGCCATCATCGCCTTGCAGCGGATCCCCGACGTTACCAAACGCAAACCATTGGCAGCCGCGCTGTTCGACCGTTTGCACCTGTTGGTGCAGGCGTTCCGCAACATCGTCTTCGCGCAGATCAAGATTTCCCTGCTCAACACCGTCTTCACCGGGATTTTCCTCGCGGTGATCCTGCCGATGTTCGGCATCAAGCTGCCGCTGACCAAAACCCTGATCGTACTGACCTTCCTGCTCGGTCTGCTGCCGGTGATTGGCAATCTGATGTCGAACACGCTGATTACCATCGTCGGTCTTTCACTGTCGATCTGGGTGGCGATTGCCGCGCTGGGCTATCTGATTTTTATCCACAAGCTCGAGTACTTTCTCAACGCGCGCATCGTTGGCGGGCAGATCAGTGCCAAATCGTGGGAGTTGCTGCTGGCGATGCTGGTGTTCGAGGCCGCGTTCGGTTTGCCGGGAGTGGTGGCGGGGCCGATTTATTATGCGTACCTGAAGAGTGAGTTGAAGCTGGGCGGGATGGTTTGATCCGATAACTGTGTTGCCTTAGCTGCCGCCATCGCTGGCAAGCCAGCTCCCACAAGAGTGATACCGCTTTCGAAAGCGGCGCAGAACCTGTGGGAGCTGGCTTGCCAGCGATGGGCGCAACGCGGTCTTGGATCAGTTCATGGCGCCGTAGCGTTTCATCGCTTCAATTGCCAAACCGCTACCAATGCTGCCAAAGATATTCCCTTCGACATGCCGTGCATTCGGCAACATCGCCGAGACGCTGTTGCGCAGCGCCGGAATCCCGCTCGAACCGCCGGTGAAGAACACCGTATCAACCTGATCGACCGCCACACCGGCATCGTTCAACAGCTGCGTAACACTGCCGCGGACGCGCTCCAGCAGCGCATCGATCGCCGATTCAAACAGCGCCCGCGACAGTTCCACGCTCAAACCGGCTTCGATCCGGTCCAGCGGCACATGGCGGCTGTCGGTGTGGGTCAGCTGGATCTTGGTTTCTTCGACTTCCATCGCCAACCAATGCCCGGCACGCTGTTCGATCAACTTGAACAGGCGATCGATGCCGCCAGTGTCTTCGATGTCGTAACGCATGCTGCCCAGCGCCAGGCTGGATTTCTGCGAGTACACCGAGTTGATCGTGTGCCAGGTCGCCAGATTCATGTGGTGGCTTGTCGGCATGTAGGCGCCGCTCTTCATGCGGCTGCCGTAGCCGAACAGCGGCATCAGGCCTTGCAGGCTCAACTGTTTGTCGAAGTCGGTCCCGCCGATGTGCACGCCGCCGGTGGCGAGGATGTCATCGTGACGGTTATCCAGACCACGACGCTCGGGCGACAGGCGCACCAGCGAGAAGTCGGACGTACCACCGCCGATGTCGACGATCAGCACCAGCTCTTCTTTCTCGATGGTCGACTCGTAGTCGAAGGCAGCGGCGATCGGCTCGTACTGGAAGGAGACTTCCTTGAAGCCGATCTTCTTCGCCACATCGACCAGGGTGTCTTCGGCTTCCTGGTCCGCCAGCGGATCGTCATCGACAAAGAACACCGGACGACCCAGCACCACTTGCTCGAATTCCCGACCGGCGGCGGTCTCGGCGCGGCTCTTCAGCTGGCCAATGAACAGACCGAGCAAGTCCTTGAACGGCATCGCCGTGCCGAGCACGCTGGTGTCGTGCTTGATCAGCTTGGAACCGAGCAGGCTTTTCAGCGAGCGCATCAGGCGGCCTTCGTAGCCTTCCAGGTACTCGTGCAGCGCCAGACGACCGTAAACCGGGCGGCGTTCCTCGATGTTGAAGAAGACCACCGACGGCAGGGTAATCTTGTCGTCTTCCAGCGCGATCATCGTTTCCATGCCGGGGCGCAGCCAGCCGACGGTGGAGTTGGACGTGCCGAAGTCGATGCCGCAGGCACGGGCTGGAGAGGCGTCTTTCATGTCTTTCGGTTCCGGTCAAAAAAACGGCCGCGCAGTGTATGTCAGTGCGCGCCAGATTCGAAGGCCGGTCATCTGCTATTTCGCGACTAAACTGCCTTGAAACCTCAAGCTTTGCCCCAAACTTGCTGGCATGGGCCGGCAGAACCACCGGCGGTCGCAAGAACCGCCGTCCACTGCCGATAAACTTCTGCTGCGTCACCCGGTCACAACCTTGAGATCGGTCAACCTGGCACGCGCGAATCAGCGCATGCTGGCATCGGCGCGAAATCGATAACGGATGGTGATTCCTTCAATGGACTTCAAAGACTATTACAAGATACTCGGCGTGGAGCCGACAGCAGACGACAAGGCAATCAAGGCTGCCTATCGCAAGCTGGCGCGCAAATACCACCCCGATGTCAGCAAGGAAAAGGACGCCGAGGCCAAGTTCAAAGACGCCTCGGAAGCCTATGAAGCGCTGAAAAGCGCCGACAAACGCGCCGAATACGACGAACTGCGCCGTTATGGCCAGCACGGTCAGCCGTTCCAGGGGCCACCGGGCTGGCAGAGCCGTGGCGGCTTTGGTGGTGGCGGTGGCGACACCGGCGACTTTTCGGACTTCTTCAGTTCGATCTTCGGCAATCGCGGCCCCGGTTTCGGTGGCGGTGAAGGCCGGCAACAACGCAGTGCAGGGCGCCGAGGGCAAGACGTGGAAATGGAACTGCCGATCTTCCTCGAGGAGACGCTGTCGAACGAGTCGAAGAAAGTCACCTTCCAGGTGCCGCAATACAACGCCAACGGTCAGCACGTCAGCAACACCAGCAAGAGCCTGAACGTGAAGATCCCGGCGGGCGTCACCGATGGCGAGCGCATCCGCCTCAAAGGCCAGGGCGCACCGGGCGTCGGTGGCGGGGTCAATGGCGATCTGTACCTGACCATTCGCTTTGCGCCGCACCCGAAATTCGATGTTGAAGGCGAAAACCTGATCATCACCTTGCCGCTGGCGCCTTGGGAACTGGCGCTGGGTGCCGAAGTGGCGGTGCCGACCCTGACCGGCAAGATCAACCTCAAGGTCCCGGCCGGCAGCCAGAATGGCCAGCGCATGCGCGCCAAAGGTCATGGTCTGAAAAACAAGGCCGGTGAGCGCGGTTATCTGTTTGTGCAACTCAAAGCGGTGATGCCGAAAGCGGCCGACGACGAGGTCAAGGCGCTGTGGCAGGAACTGGCGCAGAAAGCCGCCTTCAATCCGCGAGAGAACTTCTGAATTCGACGACGGAGTAGCCCATCATGAGCAGCCCCCTGATCGTTCAACTGGACCTGGCAGAATTCTGTGAGGCGGCCGATTTGTCGGACGTCTACGTGATCGAAATCGTCGAGCACGGCATCCTCGAACCTCAGGGTGCGCAGCCCCGGGAATGGCGTTTCACCGATTACGAATTGGCTTTGGCCAAACGCGCCGCCAAGCTGCGGCGCGATCTGGAGCTTGAGTGGGAAGGTGTCGCCCTGGCGCTGGATCTGCTGGAAGAGGTGCGTGAGTTGCGCGCCGAGAATCGCATGTTGCGCCAGCGCTTGGGCCGGTTGGTGGTGGAGTAGACAGCCTGAAAATCTTGTTGGGGCTGAGCTGGCCTCATCGCTGGCAAGCCAGCTCCCACAGGGTTTTGCGTTGGAATGCAGATCTCAGGTCGGCGCAGAACCTGTGGGAGCTGGCTTGCCCGCGATGAACGATGATGCGGAGTTTCTGACTCATTATTGAAAAGGCCCCGAAGGGCCTTTTTTTGTGGTCAGAACAAGAAATACCGCTGGGCCATCGGCAGTGTCTCCGCCGGCTCACACCACAACAACACGCCATCAGCCTTGACCTGATACGTCTGCGGATCAACATCAATGTTCGGCAGGTAGTCGTTGTGGATCAGGTCGGTTTTCTGCACATCACGGCACCCCTTCACCACGCCGATTTTCTTCTTCAACCCCAACGCTTCCGGCAATCCGGCTTCCTGCGCCGCCTGGCTGATAAAGGTCAGGCTGGTGGCGTGCAGCGAGCCGCCGTAGCTGGCAAACATCGGGCGGTAATGCACCGGTTGCGGGGTCGGTATCGAGGCGTTGGCATCGCCCATCAGGCTGGCGGCAATCGCGCCGCCCTTGAGAATCAGCGTCGGCTTCACGCCAAAGAACGCCGGGCGCCACAGCACCAGATCCGCCCACTTGCCGACTTCGATCGAACCGACTTCATGGCTGATGCCGTGGGTGATCGCCGGGTTGATCGTGTACTTGGCGATGTAGCGTTTGGCGCGGAAGTTGTCGTTGCCTGCGCCGTCCTGGGGCAGCGGGCCGCGCTGCTTTTTCATCTTGTCGGCGGTTTGCCAGGTGCGCGTGATGACTTCGCCGACACGGCCCATGGCCTGGCTGTCGGAGCTGATCATCGAGAACGCGCCGAGGTCGTGGAGGATGTCTTCGGCGGCAATCGTTTCGCGACGGATGCGGCTCTCGGCGAACGCGACGTCTTCGGCAATGCTCGGGTCGAGGTGGTGGCAGACCATCAGCATGTCGAGGTGTTCGTCGATGGTGTTGCGGGTGAACGGCCGGGTCGGGTTGGTCGAACTCGGCAGCACGTTGGGGAAACCGCAGGCCTTGATGATGTCCGGCGCGTGACCGCCGCCGGCACCTTCGGTGTGATAGGTGTGGATGGTGCGGCCCTTGAACGCGCCGAGGGTAGTTTCGACGAAACCGGACTCGTTGAGGGTGTCGGTGTGGATCGCCACCTGCACGTCGAACTGATCGGCGACTGTCAGGCAGTTGTCGATGCTCGCCGGGGTGGTGCCCCAGTCTTCGTGCAGCTTGAGGCCGATGGCGCCGGCCTTGACCTGTTCGATCAACGGCTCTGGCAGGCTGGCGTTGCCTTTGCCGGTGAGGCCGATGTTCATCGGGAACGCATCGGCGGCCTGAAGCATGCGCGCCAGGTGCCACGGCCCTGATGTGCAGGTGGTGGCGTTGGTGCCGGTGGCAGGTCCTGTGCCACCGCCGATCATGGTGGTGACGCCGCTCATCAGCGCTTCTTCAATCTGCTGCGGGCAGATGAAGTGGATGTGCGTGTCGATACCGCCGGCGGTGAGGATCATGCCTTCGCCGGCGATCACTTCAGTGCCGGCGCCGATGGCGATGGTCACGTTGGGCTGCACGTCGGGGTTGCCGGCCTTGCCGATCGCGGCGATGCGCCCGTCCTTGAGGCCGACGTCGGCTTTGACGATGCCCCAGTGGTCAACGATCAGCGCGTTGGTGATCAGCGTGTCGACGACTTCGGCGGCCAGCAATTGGCTTTGGCCCTGGCCGTCGCGGATGACTTTGCCGCCACCGAATTTCACTTCTTCGCCGTAGGTGGTGAAGTCTTTTTCGACTTCGATCCACAGCTCGGTGTCGGCCAGGCGCACCTTGTCGCCGACGGTGGGGCCGAACATGTCGGCGTAGGCTTGTCTGGAGATTTTCATGCAGCGTCCTTCAGGAAAATAGTGGTGAGCCATTGACCCTCACCCTAGCCCTCTCCCAGAGGGAGAGGGGACTGATCGCGGGTTTCTTTCGACAGACATCGACCTGAAATATCGAGTCGAACTCAGGATCGGAAAAGCCCCCATTCGGCTCCCTCTCCCTCGGGAGAGGGCTGGGGTGAGGGGCAGCGGTGCACGCAGATGTCAGAGATCACCCATGATTCGTCCGGCAAACCCGAACACCCGCCGATGTCCGGCGTAATCGACCAGCTCGACTTCGCGACTCTGCCCCGGTTCGAAGCGCACGGCGGTGCCGGCCGGAATATTCAGGCGCATGCCACGGCTGGCGGCGCGATCAAAAGTCAGCGCGTCGTTGGTTTCAAAAAAGTGATAGTGCGAACCGACCTGAATTGGCCGGTCGCCGCTGTTGGCGACTTTCAGGCTGACGGTGCGGCGGCCGACGTTGAGTTCGATGTCGCCGGGCTGGATCTGGTACTCGCCAGGAATCATCACTGGGCTCCTTGCAGAATCTTGTAATAGAGGGCGGTTGGGCGGTACGTGCCGTTCGGGTCACAAGCGTAATCGGGAATGGCTCCCGCGCGGGTGTAGCCCAAGGCTTTATAGAAGTCTTCAGCCGGCGAACCTGCTTCTGTGTCGAGGTAAAGCATGCCGCGCTTGTGCTTGGGCGCTTCGAGTTCAAGGGCGGTCATCAATTGCTGGCCGAGGCCGCGACGACGTGCGTTTTCGCGCACCAGCAGTTTTTGCACTTCGGCGCGATTGAGGCCGTTGGCCTTCTGGCACAGACCCAACTGCACGCTGGCCTGCACCTGTTCGTCCTTGACCACCACCCAGAGCAATACGCTGCCCTTGTTGACGTTGTCCTGCACCTCATCGAAATAGGCACGCGCCTGCGCCGCATCGAGGTCGGCCATGAAGCCGACGCTGGCGCCGTAACCCACGGCATCGAGCAGCAGATCG
The DNA here is from genome assembly GCF_044541255.1 of Pseudomonas sp. NPDC085632. NCBI lineage: Bacteria > Pseudomonadati > Pseudomonadota > Gammaproteobacteria > Pseudomonadales > Pseudomonadaceae > Pseudomonas > Pseudomonas sp. NPDC085632. The sequence continues at coordinate 59,911 of NZ_JBITSX010000018.1, forward strand.
ATCAGGCCCTGACGGTAATGGGCAAAACTTTCAGCATTGACGCGGCGCAGTTGGGCGGCGTTCATCGGTGTCACTCCTTGTTGGCGTCAGGCGGCTCCGCGCCAGGATTGAGGGTCAGTTGCATAAACGTCAGGTCGAGCCAGCGACCGAACTTGGTGCCGACTTGCGGCATCTGCCCGGTAATGTTGAAGCCGGCGCGCTCGTGCAGACGAATCGAGGCGGCGTTGCCGCTTTCAATGGCGGCGACCATCACGTGCTTGTCGCAGGTCTTCGCCCGTTCGATCAGTGCGGTCATCAATTGCGGGCCGAGGCCATTGCCGCGCTGGTCGCTGCGCACATAAACCGAGTGCTCGACGGTGTGGCGAAAGCCGTCGAACGGCCGCCAGTCACCGAATGAAGCGTAGCCGAGCACGCTGTTGTCGCCGTCGACGATCACCAGAATCGGATAGGCCTGGGCCTGACGCGCGCTGAACCACGCCTGACGGTTGCCGAGGTCGACAGCTTGTTCATTCCAGATCGCCGTGGTGTTGAGCACGGCGTCGTTGTAGATGTCGCGGATCGCCGGCAGATCGGCGTGGACGGCATCACGAGTGGAGTAAGTCATGGCACGCCTCAGACGATCGGTTGGTGGACGGTGACCAGTTTGGTGCCGTCGGGGAACGTCGCTTCGACTTGAATCTCCGGGATCATTTCCGGGATGCCTTCCATCACTTGTTCGCGGCTGAGCAGGGTGGTGCCGAAGTGCATCAGTTCGGCCACGGTCTGGCCGTCACGCGCGCCTTCGAGCAGCGCGGCGGAGATGTAGGCCATGGCTTCCGGGTAATTGAGTTTCACACCGCGCGCCAAACGCCGCTCGGCGACGAGGCCGGCGGTGAAGATCAGCAGCTTGTCTTTTTCGCGTGGGGTCAGGTCCATTGTGGGGTTCCATCAGGGCAGATTTGTGAGGTTCTTGCGGGTGTGGGGTGCCAGTTGGAGCCACCCCTCACCCTAGCCCTCTCCCGAGGGAGAGGGGACTGATCTCGGTTGTTTTCTATGGCCGGCTCAGTCAGCAGTATTCGTTCAGGCAATCAAATTCATTTCAAACGACTCGGTCAGGCGCCCTCTCCCTCCGGGAGAGGGCGGGGGGTGAGGGGCTTTTTCAGGTACTCCATATTCTGGGAGATACCGCATCGCGGCCCAGCAGCACCGGCCGCAGCAAACGCCATAAATCAATCAGCCAGGCGCGGGCGAGCAGTGCTTCCGACGCCAAACAACGGGCGACCAAAAGGCCGGGCAACTGGGTCAGATCCCCGCGCACTTCATGGCCCAACGAGCGAAAGCGCTCCAGCAACTCAGCATCAATCTCACCGGTCACCAACAACGTCGCAAACACCGGATGGCCATCCAGCCCGATCGGCGAATCAAGCAAACCATCACCGCCGACAATGCGCTGGCGTTCATGCCAGAGCAATCGGCCGTCGCGACGAATATCCAGGTGCGCCTGAAAATGCCCACGGTCGAAACGCTCGCCACTGGCCGGGCGACCCAGCGCCACCACGTCCCAGTAGAACAGCCGCGCATCGCCTTCAAGATCAATCGACGTGCTCAGCTCAGCCTGTGCCGCGCTGTAGACGATGGTTTCCTGAGGCAGCCATTCCAGCGTCGCTCCGGCCGCCACTTTCAGATCAAGTTTCTGATAAGCCGGTCCACCGGCCCGATACCACTTGGCCGCGCCGGGGCTGGTGATCTGCGCCCAGGCGCGTTGCTCGACGCGGGCGCTGATATCGAGGCGATCACCACCGGCAATCCCGCCCGGCGGGTGGACGATGATGTGCTGACACACTTCAGGCCCCTCGGCATAAAGGTGCTTTTGCACCCGCAACGGGCCGAGATGGCGGCGCAGAACCGGGCGCGTGCAGTCGCCGAAACGGGCGTAAGCGAGTTCCAGCTCGGCGTGCCAGCTCGGGGTAAACAGGGCAGGTACAACAGTCGAATTCATGGTGTGTAATTATCGTTAGGAAGCTACAGATTAGTTCGTTGTACTAGATCGTTACCAGCCCGCGTACACCTTCGGCCTCCATATTTTCACCGCGACCCTGCTGCACGATCTCGCCTCGGGACATCACCAGGTATTGATCGGCCAGTTCTGCGGCGAAATCGTAGAATTGCTCGACCAGCAAAATCGCCATGTCACCGCGTTCCGCGAGTTTCTTGATCACTGCGCCGATCTCTTTGATCACCGAAGGTTGAATGCCTTCGGTCGGCTCATCGAGGATCAATAAACGCGGGCGGCTGGCCAATGCGCGACCAATCGCAAGCTGTTGCTGCTGACCACCGGAGAGGTCGCCGCCGCGACGCTGCTTCATTTGTAGCAGCACCGGGAACAATTCATAAATGAAACTTGGCACTTCCTTGGCTTCGCTGCCGGGAAACCGCGACAGGCCCATCAACAGATTCTCTTCAACCGTCAGGCGCCCGAAGATCTCGCGGCCCTGCGGCACATAAGCGATGCCAGCGTGAACCCGCTGATGCGGCTTGAACGTGGTAATCGCTTTGCCTTCCCAGTTCACCGCGCCTTCCTTGGCCGGCAGCAGGCCCATCAGGCATTTGAGCAGGGTGGTTTTGCCGACGCCGTTACGGCCGAGCAGGCAGGTGACTTCACCGACTTTCACGTCGAACGAGAGGCCGCGCAGGATGTGGCTACCGCCGTAGTACTGGTGCAGCTTGTCGACTTGCAGCATGTTCAAATTCTCCCCCGGTGATCGTTCCCACGCTCTGCGTGGGAACGCATCCCGTGACGCTCCGCGTCACATAACGGCGGACGCAGAGCGTCCATGGCGGCATTCCCACGCGGAGCGTGGGAACGATCTGAGTCTTCAGCGGCCGAGGTAGACCTCGATCACGCGCTCGTTTTCCTGCACTTGTTCAAGTGAGCCTTCCGCCAGAACACTGCCCTGATGCAACACGGTGACATGGTCGGCAATCGAGCCGACAAAGCCCATGTCATGTTCCACCACCATCAGCGAATGCTTACCCGCCAGCGACTTGAACAGTTCAGCCGTGAACTCGGTTTCCGCATCGGTCATGCCCGCCACCGGCTCATCGAGCAGGAGCAATTGCGGGTCCTGCATCAGCAACATGCCGATCTCGAGAAACTGTTTTTGCCCGTGAGAGAGCAACCCCGCCTGGCGATTGACCGAAGTGGTCAGGCGGATGGTCTCCAGCACTTCGCTGATCCGGTCTTTCTGTTCGCCACTCAAGCGCGCACGCAAACTGGCCCACACCGACTTGTCGGTTTTCTGCGCCAGTTCAAGGTTTTCAAACACGTTCAGAGCCTCAAACACCGTCGGTTTCTGAAACTTGCGGCCGATGCCCGCCTGAGCGATTTGCACTTCGCTCATCTGCGTCAGGTCCAGCGTTTCGCCGAACCACGCCTTGCCGTGGCTCGGTCGGGTCTTGCCGGTGATCACGTCCATCAGCGTGGTTTTGCCGGCGCCGTTGGGGCCGATGATGCAGCGCAATTCACCGACGCCGATGTACAGGTTGAGATTGTTCAGCGCACGAAAGCCATCGAAGCTGACGCTGATGTCTTCCAGGGTCAGGATCGTGCCGTGACGCGTGTCGAGGCCCGGGCCGACGCGTTGGCCGAGGCCGATCGAGTCGCGGCTGGTGCCGGCGTCCTTGTTCGGTTCGACGGGAAAAAAGGCCGGTTCCAGCATGAATTCAGCGCTCGCCGTGACTCTCATTGTTCACCTCGTTTCTTCAGCAGACCGATCACGCCTTTGGGCAGGTACAACGTCACCACGATGAACAGCGCGCCGAGGAAGAACAGCCAGTATTCGGGGAACGCCACGGTGAACCAGCTTTTCATGCCGTTGACCACGCCGGCACCGAGCAACGGACCGATCAAGGTGCCGCGCCCGCCGAGGGCCACCCACACTGCGGCTTCAATCGAGTTGGTCGGCGACATTTCGCTCGGGTTGATGATGCCCACTTGCGGCACATACAACGCCCCGGCCAGACCACACAACACCGCACTCAATACCCACACGAACAACTTGAAACCGCGCGGGTCGTAGCCGCAGAACATCAAGCGGTTTTCCGCATCGCGCAACGCCGTCAGCACGCGGCCGAACTTGCTCTGCGCCAAACGCCAACCGATGAACAGGCTCGCTACCAGCAACAACACCGTGGCCAGAAACAACACCGCGCGCGTGCCCGGCTCAGTGATGCCGAAACCGAGAATCGTGCGGAAATTGGTGAAGCCGTTGTTGCCGCCAAACCCGGTTTCGTTGCGGAAAAACAGGAGCATGCCAGCGAAGGTCAGGGCTTGAGTCATGATCGAGAAATACACGCCTTTGATCCGCGAACGAAAGGCGAAGAAACCGAACACCAGCGCCAGCAAACCCGGGGCCAACACCACCAGACACATCGCCCAGATGAAGCTGCTGGTGCCGGTCCAGTACCACGGCAATTCGCTCCACGACAGGAAGGTCATGAACGCCGGCAGACCATCGCCGGCAGCCTGACGCATCAGGTACATGCCCATCGCATAACCGCCGAGCGCGAAGAACAGACCGTGGCCCAGCGACAGCAGACCGGCGTAACCCCAGACCAGATCCAGCGCCAGGGCGACGATGGCATAGCAGAGGATTTTGCCGACCAGCGTCAGCGTGTACGCCGAGACCGACAGTGCACTGTCCGCCGGCAACAACGACAGCAGCGGCAGGGCGATCAGCACGGCAAGGATCACCGCGCCGACGGCCATCGTGACTTTCGGCCCGGCCTTTTGTGTGGCCGTGACTAACAGAGGCTGGTTCATCAGTCGATCACCCGTCCTTTCAGTGCGAAGAGGCCTTGCGGACGTTTCTGGATAAACAGAATGATCAGCGCGAGGATCAGGATCTTGCCGAGCACCGCACCGATCTGCGGTTCGAGAATCTTGTTGGCAATGCCCAGGCCGAATGCCGCGAGCACGCTACCGGCCAACTGGCCGACGCCGCCGAGCACCACCACCAGGAACGAATCGATGATGTAGCTCTGGCCAAGGTCCGGGCCGACGTTGCCGATCTGGCTCAGCGCGACGCCGCCGAGGCCGGCAATGCCCGAGCCGAGGCCGAAGGCGAGCATGTCGACGCGCCCGGTCGGCACGCCGCAGCAGGCCGCCATGTTGCGGTTCTGCGTGACGGCGCGGACGTTGAGACCGAGGCGGGTTTTGTTCAGCAGCAGCCAGGTCAGCACCACCACAAACAAGGCGAAAGCGATGATGACGATGCGGTTGTACGGCAACACTAGATTCGGCAGCACTTGAATGCCGCCGGACAGCCACGCCGGGTTGGCGACCTCAACGTTCTGCGCGCCGAACAACAGCCGCACCAGCTGAATCAGCATCAGGCTGATTCCCCAGGTCGCGAGCAGGGTTTCCAGTGGGCGGCCGTAGAGATGCCGAATCACCGTGCGCTCCAGGGCCATGCCGATTGCCGCCGTGACAAAAAACGCCACCGGCAGCGCGATCAGCGGATAGAACTCGATGGCCTGCGGTGCGTAGCGCTGGAACATCAACTGCACCACATACGTCGAGTAGGCGCCGAGCATGAGCATCTCGCCGTGGGCCATGTTGATCACGCCGAGCAGGCCGAAGGTGATCGCCAGACCGAGCGCCGCGAGCAACAGAATCGAACCGAGGGACATGCCGCTGAAGGCCTGACCGAGGATCTCGCCGATCAGCAGTTTGCGTTTGACCTGGGCGAGGCTGGTTTCGGCGGCAGTGCGCACGCCGGGATCACTTTCGACGCCGGGTTCGAGCAAACCTTCAAGGCGTGTGCGTGCCAGTGGGTCGCCGGTTTCGCCGAGCAGGCGTACGGCGGCGAGGCGCACCGCCGGATCGCTATCGACCAGTTGCAGATTGGCCAGCGCCAGGCTCAGAGCGGCGTGGACGCTTTCGTCTTTTTCACCAGCCAGTTGCTGGTCGAGGAATTTCAGCTGCGCGGGTTTCGCGCTTTTCTGCAATTGCTGCGCGGCAGTCAGACGGATTTTGGCGTCGGCGGCGAGCAATTGGTGGCTGGCCAGAGCGGTGTCGATCAGACCCCGCAGGCGATTGTTCAGGCGCAGGGTTTTTGACTGGCCGTCGATGGTCAATTCGCCTTGTTGCAGGGCGTTGAGCAATTCGATACGGACCGGGTCGGGCTGCGCAGCCCATGTTTCGAGGAGTTTGGCTTGTTGCACGGGATTGGCCGCGACGAAGTCTTCGGCGTCGCCGGCGTGGGCGAGCATCGGCAGCAAGAGTGCGATGGCTATGAGAAAGCGGTGTATGGCAGTGGGCATTAGTGGTGTCCTGTTCAACCGCCCCCTCACCCTAACCCTCTCCCGGAGGGAGAGGGGACTGACCGAGGTGTCTGGACGATGTTTTGCAACCTGCGAATTCGAGCCGAACTCATGTTCTGAAAAGCATGAAGATCAGCTCCCTTCCCCCCCTCTCCCTCTTGAAATTGAGGGAACTGACCGAGGTGTTTGGGCGATGTGCTGCGACCTGCGAATTCGAGCCGAACTCAGGCTTTGAAGAGCATGAAGATCTGCTCCCTCACCCCAGCCCTCTCCCTGAGGGAGAGGGCTGGGGTGAGGGGGAAATCTCAAGCCCGCCTCATAAACTGAATTCGACTCAGTTGCTCTTCACCGCATAATCCGGCTTCTTGTCGTTGCCTTGAATGAACGGGCTCCACGGTTGCGCGCGGATTGGCCCCTCGGTCTGCCACACCACGTTGAACTGACCATCGGCCTGAATCTCGCCGATCATCACCGGTTTGTGCAGGTGGTGGTTGGTCTTGTCCATGGTCAGCGTATAACCCGACGGTGCGGCAAAGGTCTGGCCGGCGAGGGCTTCGCGGACTTTGTCGACGTCAGTGGATTTGGCTTTCTCAACCGCTTGCGCCCACATATGGATGCCGACGTAAGTGGCTTCCATCGGGTCGTTGGTCACGGCTTTATCGGCGCCCGGCAGGTTGTGTTTCTTCGCGTAGGCTTTCCAGTCAGCGACGAATTTTTTGTTCTGCGGATTCTCTACCGACTCGAAGTAGTTCCATGCCGCGAGGTTGCCCACCAGCGGTTTGGTGTCGATGCCGCGCAGTTCTTCTTCGCCGACCGAGAACGCTACAACCGGTACGTCGGTGGCTTTCAAACCCTGGTTAGCCAGCTCTTTGTAGAACGGCACGTTGGAGTCGCCGTTGACCGTCGAAATGACCGCAGTCTTGCCACCCGCCGAGAACTTTTTGATGTTGGCGACGATGGTCTGATAGTCGCTGTGACCAAACGGCGTGTAGACCTCTTCGATGTCCTTGTCGGCCACGCCTTTGGAATGCAGGAACGAACGCAGAATCTTGTTGGTGGTGCGCGGGTAGACGTAGTCGGTACCGAGCAGGAAGTAGCGCTTGGCGCTGCCGCCTTCTTCACTCATCAGGTATTCAACCGCCGGGATCGCTTGCTGGTTCGGCGCGGCGCCAGTGTAGAAGACGTTCGGCGACATCTCTTCGCCTTCGTACTGCACCGGGTAGAACAGCAGACCGTTGAGTTCTTCGAACACCGGCAACACCGATTTACGCGACACCGAAGTCCAGCAGCCAAACACCACGGCGACCTTGTCCTGAGTCAGCAACTGCCGACCCTTTTCGGCGAACAGCGGCCAGTTGGATGCCGGGTCGACCACCACCGGCTCGAGCATCTTGCCGTTGACGCCGCCCTTGGCGTTGATCTCGTCGATGGTCATCAGCGCCATGTCTTTGAGCGACGTTTCGGAGATCGCCATGGTGCCGGACAACGAATGCAGAATCCCGACCTTGATGGTCTCGGCGGCCTGGACAGTCCAGGTCATGCCCATCGCGGCAATCGATGCCGAGAGTGTGAAAGCCTTGATCAAACTGCGACGCTTCATTGTGCGATCTCCATGAACATTTGAAGTTTTTTTGGTTGGCAGATGCGGACGACTGAAGGGTGTTTTGCAAGGGCTGTGCCCGGTCGGGTTTTGGCAAGAAAATGTCGTGTTAGAGCGGTTGGTTGTGTAGCGCATGCACCACGAAGGAACGCCTATGGCGCATTGGTGCAGGCCGCCGCGCCAGATTGGGGCGCAAAAAAATCCCGTGGGGGGGCGGCCCACACGGGATTGGTTTTGAAGAAGAGCGGGGCGGTATCAGGTCGAGGCCGATTCGGTTTGTCCACCCAGTCGCGCCAGCAGCAATCGATCCAGCAACCACACCACCACCAGCGAAGCGCCTACCAGCGGAAACACCACCGCCAGCGCCAGCATGATCACCACGCCGGTTTTCCATTTCGGCAGGTCATGGCGCAGCGGCGGTACGCCGAATTTTCCTTGTGGCCGACGCTTCCACCAGATCACCACGCCGCTGACGGCGCTGAGCAGAATCATCAGGCAGATCAGTAACACGACGATCTGGTTGAAGGTGCCGAACATCTTGCCCTCGTGGAGCATCACGCCGATCTCAGTGGCGCGGGCGACCGTGCCGTACTGCTCGAAACGCACGTCGGCGAGGACTTTGCCGGTGTACTGATCGACATGCAGAGTGGCATCGTTGCGCGGGTCATCGGCGAACACGGCGATGGTGAACACGCCGGTAGCGGTGGTCGGCAGGGTGATGCTGTAACCGGGTTCGACCTTGCGCTGGGTGGCGATGTTCTGCACGTCTTGCAGGCTGATGGCGGGTGCTGCGGGGCCGGCGTTGGTGGCGCCGTGAGCCATGTGTTCGGCGTGATCGCCGGACATTGGCATCGGCGTATTTTCCATCGCCCAGGGCACGGTCTGACGCGTGGCGCTGTTGAGGCTGCGGGCCTCGACGTCGGAGGTCGGTACGTTGTCCCACATCGCGGCCGGAAACACGTTCCACACTTGCGCGTACTGCTTGCCCCAAAAACCGGTCCAGGTCATGCCGCTGAGCAGCATCACCAGCAACAGGGTCGCGCCCCAGAACCCGGTGACCGCGTGCAGATCACGCCACAACACGCGACCGCGACTGTTCAGGCGCGGCCACAAAATGCCCGCAGCCTGACCGCGCGGCCACCACAGGAACAGGCCGGACACCACCAGCACCACGCCCCAACCGGCGGCCATTTCGATGAGCCGATCACCAACGGTGCCGATCATCAATTCGCCATGAATCGCCCGGGCGATGGCTTGCAGATTTTGCTTGGCATCCTGTTCGCCAAGGATGTCGCCGTGGTACGGATCGATGAATACGTTGAGTTCGTGGCCTGCGTTCTTGACGACAAACTGCGCGCTGCGTTCGGCGTTGACCGGCGGCAGGTATTGGGTGACCTGGCCCCGTGGATAGGCGCTTTTTACTCGTTGCAGCAGGTCATCGGCCGAGACGGTGTGATGGCCGGCGGGGACGTTGAGCAGGCTGCTGTACATCAGTGAATCGAGCTGCGGTTTGAACAGGTAAATGATGCCGGTCAGGGCCAGCATCACCATGAAGGGGGCAACGAACAGGCCGGCGTAAAAATGCCAACGCCAGGCCAGGTTGTAGAAGTTCGGTTTGGGCTGTTTCATCACGTGTGCTCCGCTGGGCGTTTTTTTAGATCAAGAGATCGCAGCCTTCGGCAGCTCCTACAGGGGTACCTGCGGGCTGCGATCTTTTGACTTTTCTTGTTAGAAACTCATGTCGACCTTGGTCCAGAGCGTGCGCCCCGGCTCATTGATCGCTTGCGGGTCGTTGGCCGGGTAGCCGAATCCGGCGTTGCCCGCCAGGTTCAGGTGTTCGGCGTAAGCCTTGCCGAACAGGTTGTCGACGCCGCTGCTGACCTTCCAGTGCTTGTTGATCCGATAGGCACCGTTGAGTGAGAAGACGCCGAAGCCCGAACTCTTGTCGTAATCCTTGCCGACCACGTTGCCCTTGTTCTGGTCGATACGGTTTTGCGCGGCAACCACCCTCCACAGTGCGCCGGCGCTCCAGTTGTCTTCGGTATAGGTCAGACCGAAGCGTGCATCCAGTGGCGGCATTTGCGGCAGAGCCTTGCCGTCACTGCTGTTCTTGCCCCAGGCGTAGGCCAGGGTCGCATCGGCTTTCCAGTGGTCGGTGAGTCTGTAGGCGGCACCGAGCTCACCGCCCATGATCCGCGCGTCGATGTTCTCGGCGCGCGAGGTGCTCATGCCCATCATTCCGGGCGTGTAGTCGAAGAGGATGTAGTCGCGGACCACACCGACGTAGCCCGATGCCCAGGCTTCGAGTTCGGTGCTCTTGTAGTTCACGCCGAAATCCAGCTGCGTGGTTTTTTCCGGTTTGATCGAATCGAACGCGTTGACCGATCCTGCCGGGCCGGATTTGGGCGAAAACAGCTCCCAGTAATCCGGAAAGCGCTGTGCATGACCGAGGCCCGCATAGAGCGTGGTCGGACTGTCGGCGAGATCATGCTCGTAGCGGATGAACCCGCTGGGCAGGGTGTCGGCGCGGGTGTCGTCGGCGGTCGGGTTCGGGTGGGACATCATTCCTGAGCCGCTGGTTTGCCGATAATCCTTGGCCGAGGCGCGGTCGACGCGGGCGCCGGTGATCAGCCGATCGCGGTCGGCGGCGTACCAGGTCATTTCGCTGAACACGCCGTAGTTATGGAAATCAGCGTCCTTGGTGTACGGCTGATCCTTGTAGGTATCGATGCCCATGCCGCTGCGCTGGCGGTGTTCATTGGTCTGCGCGTCGAGGCCGGTGATCAACTGGATATCAGCCCAGCGCCACGTCGCTTTGATCCGTGCGCCGAGGGTGCGGCGGTCGACATTGGATGCCATGGGACCTGCCATCATGCCGGTGCCGGACGGCGTGCGCAGGGTGTAGTTGTCCATCACGTGGTCGGCGTAGTTGTAGTAGACCTGCGCTTCGAGTTTCTCCAGCACGTCGGTGATGTTGGATTTTTCGAAGCGCAGACCGAGGCTCTCACGCAGGAACTGTGAGCCGTCCATGCCGCGTCCGGCGTAGCGCGCTTCGCCATCGCCCTTGCCGGCGGTGAGTTCGATCAAGGTGTCGGCGTCCGGCGTCCAGCCGACGGCGACGTCGCCGTTCCACTTGTCGTAGCGCGAGGCGACGATGTCGTTGTTGCCGTCGCGGTAATCGTCGGAATGCGCGGTGTTGCCAATCACGCGCACGTAGCCCAACGGGCCGCCGGCAGCGGCATCGACGACCTTGTCGAAGCGTCCGTGAGAGCCGGCCAGAATGCTCGCATTTACCCGTGTGCCGAGTTCGCCAAAGTTCTCCGGTTCACGATCAAACAGCACCGTACCCGCCGACGCGCCCGGGCCCCAAAGCACGGTTTGCGGACCTTTGATCACGGTGAGTTTGTCGTAGGTTTCCGGCGAGATGTACGAGGTTGGCGCATCCATCCGACCCGGGCAGGCACCGAGCATCACGCTGCCATTGGTGAGGATGTTCAGGCGTGAGCCGAACATGCCGCGCAGCACCGGATCGCCGTTGGTGCCGCCATTGCGCACGAGGGCGAAGCCGGGAATGGTCTTCAGGTAATCGCCGCCGTCACTGGCCGGCACCGGTTGGCGCGGGTCTTTTGGATTGGTGACGATGGTCAGCGGTGAACTCGGCGCAATCGCAGTGATTACCGTCGGACTGAGTTCTTCGTTGTGGCCGGCGTGATCATCAGCCAGCACCAGCGGGGACAGCAGTACGCCGCAAAGGACGGCGGTAGCGTGCCTGAAACGAATCCGCGATTCGTTCAAAGCGAAGGACACTGGGCTTGCGCCCGAGCGTGGAACAGCAGAAAACCTGGACATGGAAATTTCCATCAAACAGTCGTAAACGACACGGCCGGCAGCCTGAAGCTGTCTTCTCAACCGTGTGCAATCAAAGGTGCGTGTTTACGTTGCGACGGGCGGGGCGCGGGTGCGGGCGCCGGGGAAGAATGTCTGCCGGGCATGACCCAGGCGTGGATAGGGCGGGGTGAAGGTGTTCAGCGGCGGGATGTTGAAAGCGACGAAGTCGCCACCGCCGGTCAGCGCCGGACAATTGAACAACAGGCTGCAATAGCCGCACTTTTCCCACAGCACGTGGTGCGAGGATTGCGGTGGGCAGTGTTCGGCATTCGATTTCGCCTCATGCCCGGAGTGATCCATGCCCGGCATGTCCATCGACATGTCCATACTCATCGGCATGGAGGTCGAGGCGTGTTGATCCATCGGCATCGACTGAGAAATCAGTGGGCCGATGAAGATCATCAACATGGCGAACATGGCGAACAGGGCGATCCAGCTGCCGCGGGTCAGGTGTTGAGTCTGACGGCGTTGCCGGGAGGGCCTGGCGCTCAACGGGCGCATGGGCGGAGTCTGCCGCAAAGCTTACTGAGCGTGCGCGTGGGCCTGCGTGGTTTCCGGCGGCTTCTTCTGCACCGAGACTTCGACGGTGACGTCACCGGCCTTCTCGAAATGCAGCGTCAGCGGGAAGCGCTTGCCATCGCTGAGCAGGCTGCGATCGGTCGGGTTGAGCAGCATCACGTGCCAGGCCATCGGCGCAAAGGTCACGTTGCCGCCAGCGGGAATTTCCACGCTCGGCACTTGCTGCATCTTCATCAGATCGCCCTGCATCACGTGTTCGTGCAATTGCGCTTCGGGGGCAATCGGCGAGTCGACGCTGAGCAGGCGGTCGTCCGTCTTGCCGGCGTTGTGAATGATGAAATAGGCGGCGACCGTCGGTGCATTCGGCGGCAGCTCTTGCGACCACGGATGGGCGATCTCAAGTTCGCCAGCCTTGTATTCGTGGGCATGGGCAAAGCACGCCGGCAACAACAGCGCAGCGACAACGATGAGTTTGTTCAACATGGCAGTTCTCCAGAACGATTTGAAACGCAGGTCAATTGCGCGAACAAATCAAACCAGAGGGGAGGCGCGGGGATTGAGACTCGGCCATTGCTGGCGCGGTGCCGGGGTTTGCAGCGAGGCGGGCGCCACACTGCGATTGCTTTCATAGCGGGCGAAATACAGCTGCGGCGAATGCCCCGGCAGCGCCACCAACGGCGCCGAGCCTGAGCAACACCAGCAATGCTGCATGTTCGAATGAGTGTCGTTGGTCGGGGCTTTTTGATCGGTGGTGCCGATGTTGATCGCCACCATCTTCGTCCCGCTGCCGGTGCAGAAACTGCTCCAGAGCAATTGCTCGGCCGGTGAACTGGCCGCCTGCGCCATCGCCCCGGTCATCGGCATGGCGAGCATGTTGAACAGCACTGCAAAGCAGGCGATCCAGGCAAATGCTAGCCGTTGTCGGTTCATGGGACAGATCCATTGGGTGGGCGATCAGGCGCGGGCTATTTAGCCTGATCAGGGCCGATAAGTAAAAAAGCGTCGTGCGGTTTGGTGTCGCAGCGCGTTCACAGTGTTACGGCATGCAATCGCAAACCCAGAGCCTTCATGACTTTCATGATAGTTGCGAATTCGGGATTGCCAGTGCTACTCAGCGCTTTATAAAGACTTTCGCGGCCCAAGCCTGCATCCCGCGCCACTTGTGTCATGCCTTGAGCCCGGGCGATGTCATTGAGCGCTGCACGGATAAGGACGCCGTCGCCTTCATCATCGTCAAAACAGGCATCTAGATATGCCGCCATGTCCTCGGGAGTTTTGAGGTACTCGGCGGCGTCAAAACGAGCGAATTCTTCGGTCATGATTTACTCCTCATTTCCGATTTTATGAGCCATCTGCACGGCGCGTTTGATATCTCTTTTTTGTGTCGATTTGTCGCCCCCGATCAGCAGCAGATAAATCACTTCGCCTTTGCGTGTGAAGTACATCCTGTAACCAGGGCCGTAATGAACACGCATTTCATAAACAGTGTCACCGACGAACCCGCAATCACCGAAGTTGCCATTTTCGGCTGTTTTAATTCTGGAGATGATTCGGCCTTTCCCTTTGATGTCTTTCAAGGAGTCGAGCCATTCGGAAAATATGCGGGATCGTTCAAAAGCGATCATGTCGGGATCGTATTCCTTGGGATACAAGCTGGCAAGCCGCTTTTCTTGGCTGTCTGCTTGTCGGGATTAAAGGAACCGAAGTATTGGGGTGAGGATGTAGTGAAAAACAGTCGGCTGCGTCCTCAAAAATTGCAGGTAAATTCGCAAATAAACTCGAAGTCAGGAAAAGTCTGACGTCGTCAGGGCTTCAAGGACTTCAGACGCTGATCGAAACTCCCGATCAGCCCCCGGCAACTTCGGACGCTTCAACACAATCACCGGCACCCGACGCTCGCGGGCCACTTCCAGCTTCGGCTCGGTCGCGGTGCTGCCGCTGTTCTTGCTGATCAGCACATCGATCTGCCGCCGTTCGAAGAGCGCACGCTCATCCTCCAGCAGAAACGGCCCACGCGCGCCAATGACTTCGCAGCGTTCGTTGCCGGGATAAACGTCGAGGGCGCGCAGGGTCCAGAACTGCTCGGAGGGGATTTCGTCGAGGTGTTGCAGCGGTTCGCGGCCGAGGGTGAACAGCGGTCGGCGAAACGGTTTGAGGGCAGCGATCAACTCGGCCCAGTCGCTGACTTCGCGCCAGTCATCTCCGGGCTGCGGCTGCCACGCCGGACGGCGTAATGCCCAGCAAGGGATGCCGGTCAGTTGTGCGGCGCTCACGACGTTCTGGCTGATCTGTGCGGCATAGGGATGCGTAGCGTCGAGGAGCAGATCGATGCTTTCGTCTCGGATGAACTGCGCCAGTCCTTCGGCGCCGCCATAGCCGCCGACGCGCACCTGACAGCGCAGATCGGTCGGCACCCGGCCAACGCCGGCGAGGCTGTAGATATGTTGTGGCCCCAGCGTGCGGGCGATTGCCAGCGCTTCCGTCACGCCGCCGAGCAGCAATATCCGTTTCATGCAAAACCTCCGGCCTGCCCGACAATGCCGCCCTGACGATCAATCGCAAACACCTCGACCTGCACCTGCGCCGGCACCACGCTGCGGGCGAAATTCAACGCATGGCGGCAGACTTCATCACCGAGGGCGATACCCGCCGCACTGGCCATGGCCAATGCCTGCTGGCTGGTATTGGCTTCACGAATGCCTTGCTGCAACGCCTCATCGGCGCCAATCGCTGCGGCCCACTCAGCCAGTTGCGGAAGGTCGATACTCGAATGCCGCGAGTGCAAGTCCATGTGCCCGGCCGCCAGTTTGCTGATCTTGCCGAAGCCGCCGCACAGGCTGAGTTTATCCACAGGCACTTTGCGCAGATGCTTGAGCACCGCGCCGACGAAGTCGCCCATTTCGATCAGGGCGATTTCCGGCAGGTTGTAGACCCGGCGCATGGTGTCTTCACTGGCGTTGCCGGTGCAGGCAGCGATGTGCAGATAACCGTTGGTTTTCGCCACGTCGATGCCTTGATGGATCGAGGCAATGTAGGCCGCGCAAGAGAACGGCCGGACGATGCCGCTGGTGCCGAGGATCGACAGCCCACCAAGAATGCCCAGCCGTGGGTTCATGGTTTTCAGCGCCAGCGCTTCGCCGCCCTCGACGTTGACCGTGACATCGAAGCCGCCGGCATAACCGGTTTCCGCTGCGAGCAATGTCAGGTGATCGCTGATCATTTTGCGCGGTACCGGGTTGATTGCCGGCTCACCAACGCCGAGCACCAGACCCGGCCGGGTTACGGTGCCCACGCCGGCACCGGCATTGAAACGAATCCCCGGTTCGGCCATCAGCCGGATTCGCGAGTACAACAACGCGCCATGCGTCACGTCGGGATCGTCGCCGGCATCCTTGATCGTCCCGGCCTCGGCGCCATCATCTGTCAATCGACAGAACTCCAGACGCATCTGCACCTGTTTGCCCTTCGGCAAGACAATCTGCACCGCATCGGCCGACAGCCCGCCGAGCAACAGGCGTGCGGCGGCCAGGCTGGTGGCGGTGGCGCAACTGCCGGTGGTCAGGCCACTGCGCAGGGGCGTGGGTTGTTCGGCGGTTTCGTCACGCATCGAGGGGTTTGACCAGATCGAGCAGGGTGATCGGCAGCGCCTGCCGCCAGGTATCGAACTCGCCGAGCGGCTGCGCCTGGGCGACGTGGATGCGCGTCAGTTCGCCGCCGTAACGTTCGCGCCAGTTCATCAGGGCCACTTCGCTTTGCAGGGTCACGGCGTTGGCGACCAGACGGCCGCCGGGTTTGAGGCGTTCCCAGCAGGTTGCGAACACGCCCTCACGGGTCACGCCGCCACCGATGAAAATCGCGTCCGGACGCTCCAGTCCCGCGAGTGCCTGCGGTGCCTTGCCGCGAATCAGTTGCAGACCGGGCACACCCAGCGCATCACGGTTATGTTCGATCAGTTGCTGGCGACCTTCGTCGGCTTCAATGGCCAAGGCGCGGCAGCTCGGATGCGCGCGCATCCACTCGATGCCGATGGAACCACTGCCGGCGCCGACATCCCAGAGCAGTTCGCCGGGTGTCGGGGCGAGACGGGCGAGGGTGATGGCGCGTACGTCGCGCTTGGTCAGTTGGCCGTCATGCTGAAATGCCGAGTCCGGTAATCCGGCGAGACGTGAAAGGCGTGGGGCCTGTAAATCGGCCAGGCATTCTATGGCGATCACATTGAGGTCGGCTATCGGAGCGTTGTCCCAAGCGTCGGCGCTGCTGTCGATGCGCCGCTCGGCGTCACCGCCCAGATGCTCGAAAACGCTCATGCGACTCGAACCGAAGCCGCGTTCGCTGAGCAATTGCGCAACAGCCGCCGGACTCTGGCCGTCGTTGCTCAGCAACAACAGCCGCACGCCACTGAACAATTGCGCATTGAGCGCCGCCAGCGGTCGGGCCACCAGCGACAGCGTCACCACCTCCTGCAACGCCCAGCCGAGGCGGGCGGCGGCCAGTGAACAGGACGACGGCGCCGGCAGAATCAGCATCTCCTCGCTCGGTACCTGACGGGCAAGGCTGGCGCCGACGCCAAAGAACATCGGGTCACCACTGGCCAGCACGCAGACCGCTTCGCCACGCTGTTCGAGCACGGGGGCGAGGGAAAACGGGCTTGGCCACAACTGCCGCTCACCGCGAATGCACACCGGCAGCAAATCCAGTTGACGCTGGCCACCGACGATCCGCGAGGCGCCCAGCAGGGCACGCCGGGCGTTTTTGCCCAGGCCCTTGAAGCCGTCTTCACCGATTCCCACTACCGTCAGCCAGGGCGACATCTATATTCCTCTAAACAGGCCGTTCCGACGGGCAGACTTTTCATGCCAGCGGACAAAGCAGGCATAATACCGCGCCTTCGCCCACGAAGCGCCTTTCCCACGCAGCCGGTCAGCCCCTTGAACGAACGCCCGATGTCCACCGCCTTACGCCCCTCGGCCTGCCCGGGGTTGCTGCGTATCGTCCAGGCACTGGACGGCGGCATCTGCCGGATCAAGCTCAGTGGCGGCTCGATCACTGCCGATCAGGCCGACGCGGTGGCCGAGGCCGCCGAACAGTTTTCGGGCGGGGCCATTGAAGCGACCAACCGGGCCAATCTGCAGATTCGCGGGATCGGTGAGCAATCCGCCGCGCTGATCGAGCGTTTGCTGGCTGCCGGGCTCGGTCCACGCACCGCCGCCGGTGATGACGTGCGCAACCTGATGCTCAGCCCGGCTGCGGGAATCGACCGACAGATGCGCGTCGATACCCGCGCGCTGGCCGAGCAGATCCTCGACACCTTGCAACGCCATCCACGCTTTCATGAGTTGAGCGCCAAGTTCGCCGTGCAAATCGATGGCGGCGAAGCGCTGGCGATGCTCGAACATCCGCATGATCTGTGGTTGTCGGCGTTTGAGCGCGAGGGCGAAAGGTTGTGGGCGTTCGGTCTGGCCGGATGCCCGACGGATCGCGCCATCGGTGCCGTGGCGGCGGAAAACGGCCATGCGCTGGTGGTCGCTGTGCTGGAATTGTTCCTGCAACTGGCCCGCCCCGAACAGACGCGGATGCGCCATTTGCTCGATGAACTGCCGAGGCTGGCGTTTCTCGACGCCCTGCGAACGCGCGTGCCGATCAAGTCGACCAGCCAGTGGCAGCGCACCGGCGTTGCGCAGGATCTGCACATCGGCGTTCATCCGCAACAGACCTCGGGACGGGTGTACATCGGCGCCGTGCCGCCACTCGGGCGTCTTGATCCCGCGATGTTGCGCGCCGCTGCGCAACTGGCTCGGCAGTATGGCGATGGCACCCTGCGCTGCACGCCGTGGCAAAGTCTGCTGCTGCCGAATGTAAACGCGGCCGATGCTGCTGTGGTGCTCGAGGCACTTGAGCAGTCGAACCTGCTGACCCGGGCCAGCGAGCCGCTGGCACAACTGATCGCTTGCACCGGCTCCAATGGCTGCGGCAAAGGCCTGGCCGACACCAAGCAGGACGCCCGCCATCTGGCGGCCTTGCTGCCCTCGGCCCTCAACGTCCACCTCAGCGGCTGCCCGCGCTCCTGCGCTGCCGCCCACTGTGCCCCGGTGACGTTGCTGGCCGTCAATCCCGGTCATTACGACCTCTATTTTCGCGATGCGACGCTGCCGGGTTTCGGCGCGCTGCACGCACGCAACCTTACTATTGAAGCGGCCGCGACCCTGCTCGCCGCCCGCTCTCGGAGCCCCCTTGATGCTTGATTACATCCGCGACGGTCAGGAGATTTATCGCAACTCCTTCGCGATCATTCGCAGCGAGGCCAATCTGGCGCGCATCCCGGCCGATCTGGAAAAACTCGCGGTGCGGGTGATCCACGCCTGCGGCATGGTCGAAGCCGTCGACGGCCTGCAGTTCTCCGCAGGTGCGGGCAAGGCGGGGCGCGATGCGCTGGCCGCCGGAGCGCCGATCCTCTGTGATGCGCGAATGGTTTCCGAAGGCGTGACCCGTGCGCGCCTGCCGGCCAACAACGAAGTGATCTGCACCTTGCGCGACGAGAGCGTGCCTGCGCTTGCCCGTGAACTGGGCAATACTCGTTCCGCCGCCGCGCTGGAGTTGTGGCGTCCGCATCTGGAAGGCAGCGTAGTGGTGATCGGCAACGCGCCGACCGCACTGTTCTACCTGCTGGAAATGCTCGACGCCGGCGCACCGAAACCGGCGCTGATCCTCGGCTTCCCGGTGGGCTTCGTCGGCGCCGCCGAATCGAAAGCCGCGCTGGCCGCCGACAGCCGTGGCGTGCCGTTCGTGATCATGCAAGGCCGCCTCGGTGGCAGCGCCATGGCCGCCGCCGCCGTTAACGCCCTCGCCACGGAGATCGAATGATGCAGGCCAAAGGACGTTTGCTGGGCCTGGGCGTCGGCCCGGGTGATCCGGAACTGATTACCGTCAAAGCCCTGCGCCTGCTGCGCGAATCGCCGGTGGTGGCGTACTTCGTCGCCAAGGGCAAAAAGGGCAACGCGTTCGGCATCATCGAAGCGCATCTGCAACAGGCGCAGAACCTGCTGCCGCTGGTCTACCCGGTGACCACCGAAGCGCTGCCGGCACCGCTTTCCTACGAGCAGGTGATCAGCGATTTCTACGATGAAGCCGCCGAAACGCTCGCTGCACATCTGGATGCCGGTCGCGATGTGGCGGTGATCTGTGAAGGTGATCCGTTTTTCTACGGCTCTTACATGTACCTGCACGATCGCCTCGCCACCCGTTACGAAGCTCAAGTGGTGCCGGGCGTGTGCTCGATGCTCGGCGGCGCTTCGGTACTGGGTGCGCCGCTGGTGTATCGCAATCAGAGCCTGTCTGTGCTTTCCGGCGTATTGCCCCATGAGGAGCTGAAGCGACGTCTGGCCGATGCCGACGCGGCGGTGATCATGAAGCTGGGGCGCAACTTCCCCAAAGTGCGGCAGGTGCTGGAAGAACTCGGTCTGGCCGAGCGTGCGCTGTACGTCGAGCGCGCGACCATGGCCAACCAGAAGATCGTGCCGATGGATCAGGTCGAGCCGATGTCGTCGCCGTACTTCTCGCTGATCATTGTGCCGGGCGAACGGTGGCAAGGCTGATGACTCAATCCACGCCAGCCATCGTCATTCTCGGTCAGGGCAGCCTGGCCACCGCGCGGCGCATCCAGCAGGTCTATCCGGCAGCGCAGATCCACGGCCTCGCCGGGCGGGTCGAAGGCGCCGATTGCACCTATCCGGAATTCGGCGCCACCCTGCGCGCGTTGTATCAGCAGGACACGCCGATCATTGCCCTGTGCGCCGCCGGTATCGTCATCCGCACGCTGGCGCCGCTGTTGCTGGAAAAGGGCGCCGAACCGGCAGTACTCGCCGTGGCCGAAGACGGCAGCGCCGTGGTGCCGTTGTTGGGTGGTCTCGGCGGGGTGAACGTCATGGCGCGGGAAATTGCTGCCGGGCTGCAAGTCGCCGCGGCGATCACCACCAGCGGCGAGTTGCGCTTTGGCACGTGCCTGCTGAATCCGCCAAGCGGGTATGCATTGGGTGATCTGGAACTGGGCAAGCGCTTTGTCTCCGACCTGTTGGCCGGTCACAGCGTGCGCATAGAAGGCGCGGCGCCGTGGCTGGATCAGGCGCAATTGCCGGAAGATCCGCAGGCGCAGCGCTCGATTCATGTCGGCAGTGCCGCGCGTGAGGCGAGTGCCAGTGAGTTACTGATCTATCCACGCAGTGTGGCGGTGGCGGTGAGTGCTGAAACAGCGGACCTGGCGGATGCCGTTCGCAGCGCGTTGCAGCAGGCGCAAATCGCCGTGCAATCGCTGGCCTGTCTGCTGGCCAGCGAGACGCAAACGGCTTCGCCACTTTTGCGTGACGCGGCGCTTGAGCTAGGTGTGCCGCTGCGCTTTGTCGCGATGCAAAGCGACATCGAAACTCTGGCGCGTGTCGCCATACCTGCGGCAACTGTCGTTGCTGGCCACGGCATGGCAATCGCTGTCGCCGAGCAGCCATTGGATGTTTCCAGCATTGGCCGGCCACGCGGTCGTCTCGCGGTGATCGGCCTCGGCCCCGGCGCTGCCGAGCTGATGGTGCCGGCGGTAAAAGCCGAACTGGCTCGCGCTACCGATGTGCTCGGTTACGAAACCTACGTACGCATGGCCGGGCCGTTTCGCGACGATCAAGTGCAGCACTGCACCGACAACCGCGAAGAGATGCAGCGCGCCCGTCACGCCTTCAGGCTCGCCGCCGAGGGGCGTTCGGTGATCGTCGTGTCCTCGGGCGATCCCGGTGTGTTTGCCATGGCTGCGGCAGTGCTCGAAGCCTTGCACGAGTCCACGGACCCAGCGTGGCATAGCGTCGATCTGGAGATTCTGCCGGGTGTTTCCGCTTCGCTGGCCACCGCTGCACAGGCCGGCGCGCCACTGGGCCATGACTTCTGCGTGATGTCGCTGTCGGACAACCTGAAACCCTGGTCGATCATCGAAAAACGTCTGGATCTGGCCGCTGAAGCGGACCTGGCCTTGGCGTTCTACAACCCGATCTCCCGTGCGCGTCCGTGGCAACTGGGCCGGGCGCTGGAGATTGTCGCGCAGCATCGCTCGCCTGAAACCCCCGTGGTGCTGGGCCGCGACATCGGCCGTCCGGGCCAGACCCTGCGCACCACGACACTCGGCGCATTAACCCCCGAGCAGGTGGATATGCGCACCATGGTGTTGATTGGCTCGTCCACCACATGCACCTTTCCCCGCTCCAGCGGTGGTGATTGGGTTTACACACCGCGTTGGTACGGTGAAAAACCACTTTCCTGAGTGCCATGCCGAGGCAAGTTGTAAGCAAGTTGCCTCGGTGTGACATCAAGTCGAAATTCATTATCGGACGATAAGGTTTAAAACTGCGCGGTGGATCCGTTGGGAGCGCCGCTTCGTGGGTTTGTCGAATAACTCGTTACGCGTCTGTTTGTTGCCGAATCATGCAGGCAATCAACTTGTCTGTTGTTTGATGTTTCTCGGGAAATTATTTGAGTTTTGTGCTTTTTGAAGTTGCCTCGCGGGCAGACTAACTTCGTCCTGGATTCTCTCAATGAATAAAGGATGAAGTTTGATGGGTGTAATGGAGCAATATATTGATGAGTTTGATTTTATCTCGGCAGATGATTACTCAGCGTTAAAGCGAGCGTTCAAGGCGTTTTCTGGTTCTGCCGAATATGCAATGTTGGTGACGCTTTACGAGCAGGCTGGCCAGGCCACGAGCCTCGCTGAAAAGCTTCAGGTTGTAACACTGTTTCTGCAGACCTTTGAACGCTTGGCAAATCGCCATTCGGCGCCTGTGTCGGCATTGATCGATACCGTCGAAGGCAAATTGCGCGATTACGCCGCCCGTGTGGCGGGCACAGTAAACATGCTCAGTGACGTGTCCGGTCCGGTGCCGCGAATCATGCACTTTGTCTGGGTGGGCGGCAGTGAAGTCGGCAGTATTCAGCGCGATTACATGAATATCTGGCGTCAGGTTCTGGCTGCCGAGAATTATCAGTTCAATCTCTGGTACGACAGCGATGCGTTGCTGGCTTTCGAGATGAACCGGACTATATCCGACAGCGCCAGAATTGATGCGATGGAGTCAGGCGGGGAGTCCGTTACCAACCCTGGTGAACTTTCAAAAATGATCGAAGATCGTGCGCGTGTATTGAAGCGCGAGATGTTCGAATATCTGCAACAACCGCAATGGCAAGGCAAGGCGGATCAGGCCCGAATCGAACTGATGGTACGCGCCTACGGCAAGGACCGCGCGACCCTGGAAAACTTTCGTCAACACTGTTTGCAAACCCATCAGCAAATGGCCGGCAGCGATTTGCAGTTGCGTGATGTTCGTCGGGAGTTTGCCGGGCACTTTTTACAGGATGTCTATCAACGCGAAGTGGCAATGCGCGGTAACTTTGCGGCGGCAAGTGACGTTGTTCGCTTACAGGCCGAATATGCCGAAGGCGGGCGTTACAGTGACATGGATTACTTGCCGCCGCTGGCTGACAGACTGGGCGGTGTCGACATCAGCGGGTTCAGTGACGAGCAACGGCTGGGGGTGTTGCAGCTGTTGCTCAATCATGATGAAACGTTGATGCCCGGTCGCGACCGCCGGCGCTACGCCGATCACACGGACACTTTGCCTGCTGCACAGCGGCAGGCACTGCTGGACTTTGCCCGCAGCAAGCCTGGCGTCGAACATATATTCGTCGCCCCGCGTGAAGTCCACAGCCCTCGGAACGGCCTGCGTATGGGCGCGCAATTGGGCAGGGAGATGAACGCTTATCTGCTGGCACAGCCGCAAAGCGAGATGACGCTCGCGGTCATGCAATTGATCCGCTTCAACTATGACTGCCTCCAGGCCGTTGAACAGTCGGCCATCGCGTCGGCGGTGGACTGGTCGGAGACTGAACGATTGCTCGATGTCATAGAAAACGTCATGAACGAGAAAGTCGAGCAGGGACAGCTGACGCGCACACTGCGGGATTTTATCGGCAAGTTGAGCGAGGCCATTTTAAGTTACTACCGTGATGGTATTCGCGTCGGAGCGCGCGGCACCATTGCGCTTACCGGGCCCGGTGCGGCCGTTACCGGGTTGAAAAATCATGTCGAGACTCACCTTCTGCCGCACAGCGAGGTTGCGGTTCAGGAGCGCTTGCGCCTGGCCGAGGGTTACAACGTGCAGACCGAGGAGGAGGCGATTTCCGGTTGGACCGTCAATGACGACGCGGAGCAATGGCTGGCCAAAGAACAGGAAAAGTGGAAAGCCGGCAAACTCAAGTCACGCTACACCGGCCAGATGACGGATCTGCTTCAGCCGCAACAGACGCTGACGTTCAAACAAGGCTGGCCAGTAATAGGCGGTAAAGCCGTGCTGCTGACGTCGGTCCTGCAACAATTGCTGGATGATCTGGGCGAGCCCTTTGTGCGAGCCATGAGGGACAAGCTGAGCGGTGACCTTACCTTCACCAAACCTTTTTCCATCGGCTTCGATAATCGTCAGTTGATCCTTGCGCAACCTGTGCGCGAACTGCCCGTTTCCCATGGCGCCGAATCCTCAAGCAACCTCAACGAACTGCTCAGCCGCATCGCCCATGATTCTCTGCCGCTTGAACAACTCAGCCCGTTGGTGCGCGTCATGCTCGGGGGGATTTTTGGCGCGACAAGTCTGGACGACGCCAGCTTTGCCAGCGTCTGGCAAACCGTGCGCGACCTTGCTGTCGACACTGACGGCGACGGTACTTTCGCGCGTTACGATGCGGTTGAAAAAGCCCTGCGCCAGCGGCAGTCGCCCGACTTCGAGGCCGGGCTCGCGCGTGGACAGGCGCCTGCTCTCCTGACGGCGCGCGAACTCAAGGTTCAGGCACTGTTTGAGCCACTGACCTTGCGCCAATGGGGCGAACGTATCGGGCAAATCAATCGCACGGCGCAAGGCGAATACCGTTCGCGGATTCTCCAGCGCAGTGCGCAGGTGCGCGAGATGTTCTTCGAGGCTGGCGCGACCTCCGCCCGGCAACTGTCGCAGGATTTACTGATGCATACGCCCAGTGATCCGGGGCGTCGGTGTTATCCGCTGGCGTTGCTGATGGGCGCCGCGGTGGCTGCCGGCGAGTCGGCCGAACGGACACTGGTGGGGCATGTCGCGACGGCCAATATCAACCACCAGGAACTCAGTTCACAGGCTCTGCTCACTGCGTTGAATGAACTGCGTGCCTTGCCCACCAGTGCTGTTGGTGAGTCCCGCGGCTTGCAGAGTCTGGGTTCGGTCATACAGACACTGGAGGCGAAAAGTGCATCCGCCGTTCTGTTGCTCGACACCGGCGATCACGCTTTGCTGGTGGCCAAAGTGCAGGCAGGAGACCAGTTCGTCTACCGATTCTATGACCCGAACTTCGCCATTTATGCGTTCGCCGCAGGTGCACATATGCAATCTGGCGTTGAGCGTTATCTGAGCGCCGGCGACAGTGCGCTGGCCAGGCTCTACGGCTTGGGCGACATGGCCGGGGCGCGATTCAACGTGATCGAGTTGAACACCGAGGCGATGGCGGTCCGCAAGCTATCGACGGGTTTGCGCCTGGACAGTTTTTTGCGCATTCCTTCGAGTGATTCAGGCCGTGTTCCGGTCTGGGCAAAGCAGGCCGTGGCGCGTCAGCGTTCGCTCAGCGAAAACGCGCGAATGGGCGCCAGCCTGGCGCAAGTGGACGCGCGCTACTGGGCGCAGGCGTTTGCTCAGGCCATGCAGCAGTTGCGCAGTGAGCACTCGCTGGGGCGTGAATATTTGCCGTTGCTGGAAACGCTCAAACCTCAGGCGGACGGCGATTTTTCGCTGAAGCTGGTCGACGCGCAGAATCCGTATCAGGTGCGAACAGTGAGCACGGCCGACCCGCGCTTCACTCAGCTCAAGCAGCATCTGCATCAGCGCGTAAAGGCCGGCAAACCGAGTGGTCCGGCGGAGGCTGATGGCGGTAGCCGCTTGAGTTTCGCCTTTGCGATCCAGACGCTGATCAGCGAAATGCGCCATCGTGAAGACCAGGCCGGTGATCGGTTACCAGCCTTGTCGATTGCGTTACAGGTTCAGGTTTACGTCAGCTATGCGCAGTTGGGTTTTGGTGTGCTCAGCGATACCGCGCAGATGATCAACCTGGTGCGGCAAGTGGTGGCCAGTGAACAGGCGTTGGTCTTGCGCCAGTCGTCGTTGTCCGGCCGTGTGCTCGGTCGTGCGGCAACAGGCGTTGGTTTTGCGTTTTCGCTGGTCAACATCGGCTTCGACATTCACAACCTTTCACTGGCGCAAAATCACGAGCAGCGCTCGCGGTTCTCTACGTCTCTGGCGTTCAATACGGTGGCGTTGGCACTGGATGTAGTTGCACTGGCGGCAGGCGGAACGGTGGGGGGAGCGGCGGCTTTTCTGTCTGTGCCGTTGCTCGGTATCGGTATCGGAGCCACTGCCATCGCCAGCAATCTTGGGCAGATTGCCGACAAGGCAACAGCGGTCGGCAATCATTTGCGAGCCATCCACAACGCTTACAAACCGGGCGCTTTCACGGTCGCAGAGGGGGTGTTGCAATTCCCGCCAGAAGCCGTGATCACCCACCTGGATCTGCAGGAAAGGCGGGTTCGTTTTGACAGCCAGCGCTTTTATCCTTGGGGCGGCGGCGCACTCGAATTGCCGCAATACAACGATGATCCGCAACAGATACAGCATTCCCTCAATATCCGGCAGGCCTTGGGTCTCCCCGAGAACGCAGCACTGCATATCCAGGGGGCTGCCGCTTTCAATAGCGTGGTGTTGCCCTGCACACCGCTTTGCTATTACGGCTACGAATATCAACTGGGAGGCGCGGGCCATGTGTACGAGCCGTTGCCCGGAGAGCAGGTCGAGCCTCGCCACACCAGTGAAATGCCTGAACCCCACTGGTACTCGCATTTCAATGCGTTCACGGCACTGGGCGATACGCTGGCGACCCGTCTGGATACGCGCATCCACACACGCTATCCGCAATTGCGCAACAGTACGGCGGACAAGCTGGAATACGACGAGCAGGGTAACCGGCGTTTTTACCTGCACAGCACGCCGTCGTTAAAACACATCCTGTACAAACTGCATCCGGTCTACAAACCCACGACGATCAGCGTGCAACTGGATGAGCATGTGCGCCAATTAGTGGTTCCCACTTTGCCGCTGGAGTGTCAGCAAAAGCTGTCCTACGAAATTTCCTCCACATCAGGCCGCTGTCAGCTGCGTCTGACGCCGGGATTGCGAGCGGTGGCGTTCAAGGGCCCAGGCCAATGGCTGGTGCATGCACCCTGGGTCGACGTCGAGCAGGTCAGCTTCCACGACGGACCAACGATGGATGACGGCGTCAAGCGGACGCATATGGCGGGGCGGCAACTAACGGTCGACGGTATCGTGCTGTCGGCGTTCGAGGGGCTGATCGAACTGGCCGCAGGAGAGTTGTTTCAACTGGACTGGCAACGCAATGCACTGCGCCTGGCTGCCATCACCCTCGGCGATGATAAAAACAATCCGCGTGATGTCCTTGCCCATCTGCGCCAGCGAGGCAATGAGGGGCGCCTGGGCACGGGTTACGTCACGCTTCACCGGTTCATGGTTCCGTTCAATCCGGCCAGCGACGCGGTGCGCACGACGGCCTTTTACGATGTCGCGCAACGACGCTTGTTGTACGCGCGCAATTTGCCGCGCGAAGTCAACGAGGGCCTGATGCTGGGCGCCGCCAACGCTGATCATGCATGGTTTTATCATCCCGACCATGCCACGGTCTGGCGCGTCGATGTGATCACCGGCCTGGTCGTACATCGTTATCGGTTACTGAGTCTGGAACCCGGTACGAAAATCACCGCTTTCGAGCAATTGGCGGACGGCACCCTGCGAGTTTCGCAGCGGTTGGTTGAGCAAACATCCGTGAGCGTGCGCACGACACTGCAATTCCATCTGTCCGATCGCGAAGTGACGCTGACGGACATCAACCTGTGGTCGCCCGGTCTGGAAAACTCTTTCCTCAAGCCCGAGGAGGGGACGAGAATCGCGTTTTTCCGCCATCGCCAGAAACAGCGTCGTCCCTACGCCGACGAGACACCTGGCATGGCTTCGCCCATCAGTACCTGGAGCTACGCGCCGTACATTCACGCCCGTGCCTGGTCCTTCGATCGGCTGCTCGAGCGGGCATGGATTGCCGCGCATCACGACAGGTACTTCCGAGCTGATGCCGACAGTGACGCGGACCGGGTGATGTTGATGCCACGATCCGCTGATCCCGCCGCTGCGCTGCTGTTTTACAGCAAGCAAAATCAAATGCTCAGTCATGGCATCGAGCTGCGTGACAACGTGCCATGGCACAAGGCACTGGCGAAAAACGTGATTGACGTGACGCGTGTTGGCGAAAGCTTCCTGGCCACTCAGGACGATGGGCGGCTGTTCGAAATTGATCTCGGTGCCAAGGATGACAACTGGTTGTCCGAACTTGATAGAAATGTTCTGAAGTTTGTCGGCCTCGGTCAGCGTTGGCTGCAACAACACCCCGATTGGCTGGCGGCGTTACCGGCCCTGGCCAAGGAATACAGCAGCACCGCGTTTGCGATCATCGGCCTGCGTGCCCACGCGGGTCAGACACATCTGCCTGTATGGTGTATTGACGAAAAGCTTGTGCTGATGGACGCACTGGGCAGCCACGAGCACATGTTGCTGGGGCTGACGCCCGACCGGCAGGCGGTCTGGCTGCTTGATGTTACTTCCGGGCAACTGTGGCGCCAGACGCTGGTCCCCCTCGAACAGGTGCGCATGGCGTTCGGCAGCGGCAGCGTATTACGGCATCGCCAGGCGTTGCCACAGGCCGAGCGTGTGTGGTCATCGTGGGCGTTTTGTGAAGTGCTGCCGCATGGTGACGGGCTGCTCGGGCGTACCTGCGAAGGTGTGACGCTGCAACTGCAGGATCAGCAACCGGCGCGAATCGTCGGCATGGAAAACCGCTGGTCAGACGTCCTTGGCCAGACACCTGCGCAGTTGCAGGAGCGTTTGAAGCAGCGGCTGAAGGGGCAAGCCCATGCCGCGTTTATCCCCGTGGAAAACACCGGCAATCGATACCAATACTATGTTCCGACGCTTGATCGACTATTCGATGTGTCCGCACGGGACGACGGAAAATGGGCGACGTTTCTTGGTACGCGTAACGGGGCCAATCCGTTGCTGTTCGACCCGATTGACCAATTGATCTTCAGCGCTGGAACGGCCGATGGCGTTGGGTTGCCGGACAGTTACGCCCACCGTGACGAGGAGGTCATGGTGCTGGAAGTGAGTGACGACTTCACCGCGGTGCAGCCATTGCTTCCTGACAATATCGAAAGGTTGATTCTGACCTTTGGTTCGCGCACGGAGGGTTATCGGATATCGGCCGCAAGCTGGCAGCGTCTGGATTGCATCGTCGTGGATGTACGGCGTCCATTCGGGGAGCAGAAGATAGAACCTGGCTCGTTGGTGCTGGATATACCTGAGTGCGGTCATTGGCTGATGTCGCGGGTCGATAACCACTTGGTGCTCGCCGACCCGGACAACGGCCACAGTCTGATCGTTCGCGGGATCGAGGAGCAGGGTACGTGCGAACTGGCGGTCAGAATCGCTGGGCGTCAATACCTGTGCGCACTCGAGCAATGGTTGAAAGCCTTTGCGAGCGTACAGGGCAATGACGTTATTGCCAGCCTGGCGGTGGTGGCTGAACGTTTGCCCTGAGCGGTAAATTCGTCTGAAAAGCAAAACGCCGCGAACGTTGTCGTTCGCGGCGTTTTAATGTTGGCCGGCGCGCCGGGGACCTGCATCAGGGCACCAAATAGCCTTTAATCCCGGTAAAAATGATCTGCGCTGCCAGGGCGCAGACAAACAATCCCATCAAACGACTGACGATCTGCAATCCCTGATCGCCCAGAATCCGCTCGATACGATTCGACAGATACAGCACCACGCCCACGGTGAAACTGGCCAGTGCAATACTGATGATCGCGGTGAGCTTGTCGTCCCAATGCGGCTGACTGACACCCATCACCAGCAAAGCACCGATGGTGCCCGGACCCACAGTCAGCGGAATAGTGAGCGGCACGATGGTGACGTCCTGTTGCACGTTGTCTGCCTGCACCGCCGGTTTGCCCTGCGCCATGCCCAATGCCGAAATGAACAGCACACTGCCGGCACCAATGCGGAAAGCATCCACGGTGATGCCGAACACATCGAAAATCACCCGCCCGAACAGATACAGCAAAACGCTGGAGACCAGCGTGGCCACGGCGACTTTCCAGGCTAGGCGCCGTTGCTCCTTGCGTGAATAACCGCGGGTCAGGCTGATAAAGCAGGACAACACGAAGAACGGGCTGTAGAGCACCAGCATCTTCAGGTAAACGCTGAACAACACATGGAGCATGGTGCAAGCTCACTGGCGAGGGAAGTCGTGGGGGAGTCTATCAGGCGCTCCGAGGCCTGTGGGCTCAGGAGGTTGGCGTCGTGGCCCGGTTCTGCTGATCACGCTGGGCCACCCAGTGCTCGATCAGCTCGCGCAGTTGCGACAGTTCGACCGGTTTGGACATGTGCCCATCCATCCCGGCCTGACGCGCGCGCTCTTTGTGTTCAGCGAGAATGTGCGCCGTCAACGCCACGATCGGCGTGCGAATGCGTTGGTTGCTGACTTCCCAGGCGCGCAATTGCTGGGTCGCCGAGAAGCCATCGAGGATCGGCATCTCGCAGTCCATCAGTACCAGGTCGTAACGCTGGGCTTTCATCGCTTGCAGGGCTTCTTCGCCGTTGGCAGCGGTGTCCGGTTGCAGATTGAGCTTGCCGAGCATGCCGCGAATCACTTTGGTCGAAATCGTGTTGTCTTCGGCGACGAGGATGCGGAAGTCGCTCGGCACTTTGGCGGCGGTGGCCGGGGTGACCACTTGTGGCTGGAACACTACCTGGCCTTTGTTGCGCTGATTGAGCTCGTCGGCCAGGGTAGTCTTGAGGGTATAGCCGGCCACCGGTTTGGCGAGGATGCGCTTGATCCCCGAGTTGCGCGCGATGATCTTGCTCGGCGCATTGCTGATGCCGGTGAGCATGATCAGCAGGATGTCGTGGTTCAGGCTCGGGTCTTCCTTGATCTTGGCCGCGAGCTGCATGCCAGTCATGCCCGGCATGTTTTGGTCGAGCAACACCACATCAAAGTAATCACGCAGGTGCGCCTTGGTTCGCAGCAAGGCCAACGCTTCCTTGCCGGAAGGCACGGCGCTGACATTCAGGCCCCAGGCGCTGCATTGCTGGACCAGCACTTTGCGACAGGTATCGTTGTCGTCGACCACCAGTACCCGTGCGCCTTGCAGAGGACTGTCGAGATCAGAGGTCGGGTGTTCGAGGCGATCCGGATCCAGCGGCAAGGTCAGCCACAAGGTGCTGCCCTGACTGGCACCGCTCTTGATGCCGAATTCGCCTTGCATCAAACGGATCAATTGCCGCGCAATGACCAGTCCGAGATTGCCGCCCAAGCGATTCGCCGAGAGGAAGTGTTTGCTGTGCAGCTCGGCGTGCATCAGCGCATCGCGTTCTTCCTGCTCCATTGGCGCGCCACTGTCCTGCACGGCGATGCGCAGGCGTGGCTTGCTGCTGCGTTCGTCGAGTGCGACGACGATCAGCACTTCACCTTCATCGGTTTTCTTCAGGGCGTTTTCCAGCAGACTCAGCAGCGTCTGGCGCAGACGCGTCGGGTCACCGCTGATCACTCGCGGCACTTGCGGCTGGATGAAACTGATCAGTTCGACGTTCTGCTGTTCGGCCTTGGCGCGATAGATGCTCAGGCAATCATCGATCAAGGCATTGAGGTCGAACTGCACGTCGTCGAGCTCGATCTGTCCGGATTCGAGCTTGGAGATGTCGAGAATTTCGTTGATCAACGTCAGCAGTTCGTTGCCGGCGCTGTGGATGGTCTGCACGTAGTCGCGTTGCTTGACCGACAGTGGCGTGCCCAGCAGCAGTTCGGTCATGCCCAGAACACCGTTCATTGGCGTGCGGATTTCGTGGCTGATCTTGGCGAGGAACTCGGCTTTGGCGTTGATCTCGGCATTGCTCGCGGCGAGATCGCGGCTGACGCTGAAACGGCTTTCGGTGATGCTGCGCTGACGCTCACCGAGGGCGATGCTCATCAACAGGCCGCTGATGCAGATGAACGCCATCAGGGTCATGATCAAGCCTTGCGGCGACACCAGCGTCAGCCCCAGCAAGGCCGGAAGAATGATCAAGGTGCCGATGTTGAACACCACCATCGCGGCGACGAACAAACGCGCCGGACGGTAACCTTTCTGCCAGTGATAGAACGCGACGAACAACATGCTCAGGCCGGCCAGCGCCACCAGTGCATACGTGATGATGTTCAGCGGCAGGGTGTTGACGAACAACAGCAACAGGCTGCAGGTCACGATAAACAGGATGTCGCCGATCAACAGCTTGTTCAGCGGGTGCGGGCCGAGCGGGGCGAAGAAGCGATAGGCGAACATCAATCCGGCGGGAGCCGTCAGCAGCAACGCCAGATAGGCGCCCGGCGTCTGCACCGCATGCCAGTTCGGCAACCAAGGGCCGGCGAGGTTTAGCAACAACAGCAGGCTCAGGCCCAACAGGCCTTCGCAGACCGCCAGCCATAAGCTGCTGCGCGAGCGGGAATAGACGTAGCGCACCAGGTTGTGCAACAGCAGCATGCCGAGGCAACCGAACAGTAAACCGAAGACCAGCGTCTGATTGTGATTGGCTGCGCTCATCACCGCCGATTGCAAGGTAACGTGCGGGCGCAACTGATGGTCGGACACCAGGCGCAGATAGACATCGAGGGGTTTGTCGCTCTGCGGCAACGGCAACATGAAGTCGCTGCTCGGCAATGGCCGTTCGGCCTGTGGCTGGTCGGTGCCGGTGTTGCGCTGCTCGATCAGCTTGTCACCGTCGAGCACGTAGAGATTGAGCTTTGACAGGTCAGGGGCAAAGATACGCAGCACTTGTTCGTGCTTGCCCGGCGCCAGCCTGAAACGCAGCCACAAGGCGCCGTCGGGCTCGGACGCCGTGAGGCGGTCGAGGTCGATGGGGCTGAATTGATTGGTGTAGCGAGCGGAGCGGATGTCGCTCAGTTGCAGATTGCCCTGATCGTCGAGCAATACCGACCAGCCACTGCCTTGCGCGGCCTGGGCCGGGAGCATGCAGAGCAAGGTCAGCAACGTGACGGTGAAGCTTATGGCAATCCTGAGCCAGCGCACGGCGAAATCCCTTCGTAGGTTGATGCCAGAATATAACGATGCGCGGCGGTGGAACAGCCCGGCGAGGAACGGTATCCCTCGCCGGACGTGATCGACAGCTTATTCCTGGGTTTCGCCACGCTCACGGGCAATGGCGCGGTAGCCAATGTCCTTGCGGTAGAAGCAGCCTTCCCAGTCGATCGCTGCTGCCAGCTTGTAGGCTTGCTGCTGCGCTTCACCGACGCTGGCGCCCATTGCAGTGGCGCAGAGCACGCGACCGCCGGCAGTGACGACGTTGCCGTCTTTGAGTGCCGTACCGGCGTGGAAGACTTTGCCTTCCAGCTTCGCCGCAGCATCGAGACCGTTGATCGCTGTGCCCTTGGCGTAGTCGCCCGGGTAGCCGCCAGCGGCCAATACAATGCCGACGCTCGGGCGTGGATCCCACTGTGCTTCGACCTTGTCCAGCGCTTGCGCCAGTGCCGCTTCAACCAGCAGCACCAGGCTCGACTGCAGACGCAGCATTACCGGTTGGGTTTCCGGGTCGCCGAAGCGGCAGTTGAACTCGATAACCTTCGGATTACCGGCCTTGTCGATCATCAGACCGGCATAGAGGAAACCGGTGTAGACGTTGCCCTCTTCAGCCATGCCGCGCACGGTCGGCCAGATCACCAGGTCCATCACGCGCTTGTGCACGTCAGCGGTGACCACCGGGGCAGGGGAGTAAGCGCCCATGCCGCCGGTGTTCGGGCCGCTGTCGCCGTCGCCAACACGTTTGTGGTCCTGGCTGGTGGCCATCGGCAAAACGTTTTTGCCGTCGACCATGACGATGAACGAGGCTTCTTCGCCGTCGAGGAATTCTTCGATGACCACGCGCGAACCGGCGTCGCCAAACGCATTGCCGGCGAGCATGTCACGCACGGCGTCTTCGGCTTCAGCCAGGGTCATGGCGACGATCACGCCTTTACCGGCGGCCAGGCCATCGGCCTTGATCACGATCGGTGCGCCTTTTTCACGCAGATAAGCCAGGGCCGGCTCGATCTCGGTGAAGTTCTGGTAGTCGGCGGTCGGGATCTTGTGACGCGCGAGGAAATCCTTGGTGAAGGCTTTCGAGCCTTCCAGTTGCGCAGCGCCGGCAGTCGGACCGAAGCAGTCCAGGCCACGGGAGCGGAACAGATCGACGACGCCAGCCACCAGCGGCACTTCCGGGCCGACGATAGTCAGGGAAACGTTTTTCTCGGCGAAGTCGGCCAGTTGCTCAAGGGCCAGCACGTCGATGGCGACGTTCTCGCACTTGGCTTCAATGGCGGTGCCAGCATTGCCCGGTGCAACGAACACCTTCTGCACGCGCGGATCCTGAGCCACTTTCCAGGCCAGGGCGTGTTCACGGCCACCGCTGCCAATGATCAAAACATTCATTTCAAAAACCTCGGATGACGCTAATTCTGTTTTTAGAACCTAAAGCGCTTCACGCTGTAGGAGGTCGCAATGAAGTCGGTAGATGCAAGGCGGAGTCGACCTCGATGAGCGGAGTTGCCTTTTGGCAATGAGCATCATCGAGGTCGGCTCCAACGCAGCAGATGCCGGCTTCAGTGCGGCCGTCGACTGGTTAGTGACGGAAGTGGCGCATGCCGGTGAATACCATGGCGATGCCGGCTTCATCAGCAGCAGCAATCACTTCGGCGTCACGCATCGAGCCACCCGGCTGGATCACCGCAGTGATACCGACCTTGGCTGCGTTATCCAGACCATCACGGAACGGGAAGAACGCGTCCGAGGCCATCACCGAACCGGCCACTTGCAGACCGGCGTGCTCAGCCTTGATCGCAGCGATACGCGCCGAGTTTACGCGGCTCATCTGGCCAGCGCCGACACCGATGGTCTGACGGTTCTTGGCGTAGACGATGGCGTTGGACTTAACGTACTTGGCGACTTTCCAGGCGAAGATCAGGTCATGGATTTCCTGTTCGGTCGGGGCGCGCTTGGTCACGACTTTCAGGTCATCGGCGCTGATCATGCCGATGTCACGGCTCTGCACCAGCAGACCACCGTTGACGCGCTTGTAGTCCCACGCAGCAGCGCGGTCTGCCGACCACTCGCCGCAGGCCAGCAGGCGCACATTGGCTTTCGCCGCGACGATGGCGCGGGCCTCTTCGCTAACGCTTGGGGCGATGATCACTTCCACGAACTGACGCTCGACGATCGCCTTGGCGGTCTCGGCATCCAGTTCACGGTTGAAGGCGATGATGCCGCCGAACGCCGATTCGGTGTCGGTGGCGTAAGCCAGTTCATAGGCCTGACGGATGCCGCCTTCGGCGTCCGGGCTGACTGCCACGCCGCACGGGTTGGCGTGCTTGACGATCACGCAGGCAGGTTTGACGAAGCTTTTCACGCATTCCAGCGCGGCGTCGGTGTCGGCCACGTTGTTGTACGACAGCTCTTTGCCTTGCAGTTGGGTTGCGGTGGCGATGCCGACTTCGGCGGGCTTGGCTTCAACGTAGAACGCCGCGCTCTGATGCGGGTTCTCGCCGTAGCGCATTTCCTGAGCCTTGATGAACTGGCTGTTGAAGGTGCGCGGGAATTCGCTGCGGCCTTCAGTGCTCAGCGTTTCGGCTGCCTGATTCACGGTGCCCATGTAGTTGGCGATCATGCCGTCGTAGGCAGCGGTGTGTTCGAAGGCCTTGAGCATCAGGTCGAAACGCTGAGCGTAGGTCAGACCGCCGGCCTTGAGGCCTTCCAATACACTGGCGTAGTCGCTGGCATTCACCACGATCGCTACGTCTTTATGGTTTTTCGCTGCCGAACGGACCATGGTCGGCCCGCCGATGTCGATGTTCTCGATTGCGGTCGGCAGGTCGCAGCCTGGCTTGTTGATGGTGGCTTCGAACGGGTACAGGTTGACCGCCACCAGATCGATCGGCTTGATGCCGTGCTCGCTCATGATCGCATCGTCGATACCGCGACGACCGAGGATGCCGCCGTGGATTTTCGGGTGCAGGGTTTTCACCCGACCGTCCATCATTTCGGCGAAACCGGTGTAATCCGCGACTTCCACTGCGGCAACACCGTTGTCGCGCAGCAGCTTGAACGTTCCGCCCGTGGAGAGGATCTCGACGCCCAGGGCTTCAAGCTCCTTGGCGAATTCGAGGATCCCGGTCTTGTCGGAAACGCTGATCAAGGCGCGGCGGATCGGCAGGCGGGTAGTCTGGTCGGTCATCTCAATTTCCATCAAAAGCAAAGGAAGTCAGCAAAAAAGGCGACCGTTTTTTACGCGGGCGCCTTTCTGGTTTGATTGAATGCTTACAGCAGTTGGTTCTGGTTGAGTGTGTTGCGCAGCGGGCGGGGGTTAGGTCGCTG
>NZ_JBITSX010000019.1:0-95340 GCF_044541255.1 Pseudomonas sp. NPDC085632
CACTTAAGAGATATTTGCGCTGAACTAAGTTTCAGCAATGCCTTCAAATTTCTCACGAAATTTATCTAGAGCACGTTTGTAACGCATTTTTGTCGCACTCAAACCCATGTGCATGATGTCTGCGATCTCCTGAAATTCCAGCTCTGCGACAAATCGAAGCACCAGAATTTCACGGTCAATCGGGTTCACATACACCAGCCAGCGATCAAGCCCGCCCTTCTCCTCGGGTTTCGGCGCCTTTTCTTCGGACGCTTCCTCGAGGGGGTCAAGACTCAATGCGTCCATCAAGCGACGCTTTCGCCGTTCCTTCCGATACTGCGTAATACATTCGTTGTACGTGATGCTGTAGAGCCACGTTTTGAACTTCGATTTCCCCTCGAAGTTCTTCAGGCCATACAGCACCTTCAACATGACTTCCTGACAGACATCGTCTGCGTCGCGATCGTTCCCAAGATATCTCGCACAAACGTTAAATAATGTTCGCTGGTAACGCCGCATCAGTTCTTCATAGGCGCGCGTTACGTGAAAAAGCTCGGTATGCGAGCGCGCGACCAACTCCTCATCAGAGAGCTCGCGGGGGTCGTAGCGCGTGGATAGCGTTTGGGCTTTATTCAAAACAAGTCGTGCCGACAGTCAGGTCAATGTCCACCGCAACCAGCATCAGCTGGCATTTTGCGGCGGCATACATTAGCAGGGTTTGCCGGATTAGCGGCTACTCACATGCTGTTCCAGCAGGATCCGATTGGAAAGAGAGACTAGCTCACCCTCATCGGTCAGCAATGTGGTTTTCACCGTGCCGATCTCCTCGATCTGCCCTTCGACCTCGCCAACACGCACTTGTTGCCCAACCTGATACAACTCACGCACATAGATTCCCGCAAGAATCTGACCGGCAATTTCCCGGCTTCCCAAACCCATGGCCAGCGCAACCGCCAGACCAACGGTAATCAATACAATGACAATCACATGGTTCAGCAGGTCGGTTTTGACTTCGAGCTGACTGATTGCCACCGAGATACTGATGATGATCACCAGCCCCTGAGCAATTCGCCCAAGCCCCGAAGCGTAGTCCAGGCCTACGCCTTCTGCCGCCCCGCGTACCAGCCCGTTGGCCAGTTGCGCGAGCAAAACACCCACCAGCAACACCAGTGCGGCGCCGAATACTTTCGGCAAATACAGCGCCAACATATCCAGCGTAGCTGAAACTCGCTCAAGGCCAAGGGATTCTGCTGCAGAAACAAGAAAAATCAGCAGAACGAACCAGTAAACGATTTTGCCGATCAGGGTCGAGATCGGAACTTGCAGCCCGGCTCGCGACATCAATTTGGTCAAACCGGTGCCGCCCATCAGGCGATCGAGGCCGAGTTTTGCGAGCAGTTTCGACAGCAAGGTATCAAGCAGTTTGGCCACGACGAAACCCAACAGCAGCACGACCAGTGCGCCGAACAGGTTCGGAATGAAGTTGGCCACTTTGGTCCACAACGCAGTCATTGCAGTGACGAGGCTCTGAGTCCAGAGGTCGAGTTCCATATTCAATCAGCCTTATCAGCAGTGCGAGCGGTAGGTTTACGAAGACGGGAAACCGGCGAGACATGGGCCGATCCGTTATTCAGGGCGATCATCAGCGCGGGCAGCCAGCGGCCCAGCAGGCTGAACAGATCACCGGCGCCGACCTGGCGGTTGGCGGTTTTGAGTACGCGGCCCAGACAGGCATCGTCGTCGCGGCTGGACGGCGAGGCGTTGAGCATGTCGCGCAAAGACTGTTCAAACGGATCGTGCATACGCACCTCTCGTGATGTCTGTGAAAGACGCGGGCAAATTTGGTCGGGTCACATGCGCCATGTTCAGACCCAGCGCAAACGACGGAATAACCACCACTGACCGAAGGCCAGGGCGAGCACCGTCAAACAGGCAATCAGGAAACCATAAGGGCTGCTGGAGAACGGAATTCCGCCGACGTTGATGCCCAGCAGACCGGTGATGAAACTCATCGGCAAAAAGATGCAGGTGATGATGCCGAAACGGTACATCGTGCGATTCATGCGCTCGCTCAAACGTCGGTCTTCCGCCTCCAGCACAAGCCCCACGCGCTCTCGGGTCAATTCGAGCTCTTCGAGATAGCGGGTCAGGCTGTTGTTCAACTCGTTCCAGTAATCGGCATCGTCATCGACAAACCACGGCAGTTTTATCCGCGTCAGTTGCCCGAAAATATCCCGCTGCGGCGCAAGGAAACGCTTCAGCCCGGCGGCCCTGCGGCGGATGTGCAAAATGGCGCCATGCTCGGGAGTATACCGTTCGTCGGCATCCATCTTTTCTTCTTCCTCATCGGCGATTTCCGAGAGGCAAGTGACCAGATCCTGCACCTTGTTGGTGAGGAACTGCGCCAGGTAAAGGATGAGTTCAGAAGCCGTTTTCGGGCCTTTGCCGTCCGCCAATTGCACCAACAGTTCATCGGTAGCGCGCAACGGGCGCAAACGCAACGAGATTACCCGTTGGGCGGAAGCGAAAATCCGCACCGAGACCATGTCTTCCGGCTCCGCACCCGGATTGAGATTGACCCCACGCAGAAACAGCAGCAGCTCGGAATCCGGCAACGGCAACAGGCGCGGTCGAGTGTTCTCTTCCAGCAGCAGATCGCAGGTGAATTCATTGAGACCGCTGGATTTGCGCAGCCAGGTCTGGGTTTGCGGATGGCTGCGATCCCAATGCAACCACAGGCTTTCGTGGGCCTGCAGCTGCAAATCGTCGAGTTCAGTCCGGACTATCGAACGCGCACCGCCTTTACCGTCCAGCACCAGGGCATGCACCAGCCCCCACTGCGCGTTTTCTTCCTCGAACATCCGCATCCCTTTGTCGAAAATCTTATTCAGGCATCTGCAGCGGGCTCGGCGAGATGATCACGCCGTTGTTGTCCGCATAAATGTAGTGGCCCGGGTGGAACGTCACACCGGCGAACGTCACCGGGACGTTGAGGTCACCGAGACCGCGTTTTTCGGTTTTCATCGGGTGACTGGCCAGTGCCTGCACGCCCAGATCAGTTTGCGCGATAACGTCGACGTCACGGATGCAGCCGTAGATCACCAGCCCTTCCCAGCCGTTTTTTGCAGCTTTCTCGGCAATCATGTCACCCAGCAACGCACGGCGCAGCGAACCGCCGCCATCGACGACCAGCACCTTGCCGTTGCCTTTGAGTTCGGCTTGTTCTTTGACCAGCGAGTTGTCTTCGAAGCATTTGATGGTCACGATTTCGCCGCCGAACGAATCACGGCCACCGAAATTGCTGAACATCGGTTCCAGCACCTGCACCAGCTCCGGATAGGCGTCGCACAGGTCAGGCGTAAGGTAATGGTTCATCGAAAAACTCCTGTAAAAAGCAAGACGATCAAGAATGCTGCGTTCTGAAGAGACGAGTTCCGCTGGTCGCTGTTTACCTTAGCTCATTGAATGTTCGCTGAATGAACCTGAACAAACGCTGAAACGTAATCGCTAAACAGTCACCGAATATGACCGGAATCGCAAAATTCGTCATATCTTAGCCGCAAGCCGACCTGAACGAAATGCCCTTTACCCAGACCTCATCTCAGACTGCAGCAGCCAAATCCGGCTTGTCACCCAGCAACGGCGTCTGCTGATCATTCAACCAGCGCGCCACCAACGGCCACACTTCAGTCTGCGCCGCTTTACTCACCAACATTTCAACATGGCCGAAATTATCGTTGAAGCCTTGCTCGCGCCCCAGATTGATGAATTGCTTGTGATCGGCGCCAATCTGCTCGAACAGTTTGCGGCAGGCCCACGCCGGATCCTGGTGATCCCCCGCCGCCGACACTGCCAGCACCGGCACCTTGACGTCGGCAAGGCCCGCCCACCAATCCTTGTCCTTGTCACCGAAGCGGCCGAACAAGCCGTACCAGCGCATGCTTTCCAACGCCAGACCAATCGGCTCATCTTCCGGACCACGTTTGAGGCGTGAACCCGACAATTGCGCGAAACGCTTGAGAATGAAGCGTCCGCTCCATTCCACCGGCGGAATTTTCAGCGGCCAGTAAGTGCGGCTGACCTGGGTGCCGAAAAACGCTGCCGATGCCACGGCAGGGTCGCCAAGGTATTCACCGCCAAGCGCAGCCGCCAGGGTGATGCCGCCGAGCGAATGGCCGATCCAGTGCGGAACCTGCCCGCTCTGCTCACGAACGAACGCGGCAATCGCCGGCAGATCGTAACGGGCATAGTCGGCGACACGGTTGCGCCGGTATTCCTCGTTGCGCTGCGACAAGCCGTGGCCGCGCATCTCCGGAATCCACACGTCGTAGCCCAGACGCGTCAGATACGCGCCCAGGCCAAGGCCTTTGGGTGAAAACCAGAAGCGCCGATTGGAAAAACTGCCGTGCAGCAAAATGACCGGCACACCGCGAGAGGCCGAGTCATCGGCCATGCCCAAACGGGTCACGGCGATTTCCACGGACCAATCAGGGCTGTTGCCGGGTTTCAAACGATACACGTCTTCGCTCAGATCGCCGCGCCGTTCGGCGCTGATCAGGGCGACAGGAAATAGGTTGCTGCTGCTTTGCATAATGCTCTTGCACAAAAAAGGGCGGCATCTACAGGAGCCCGCCCTACTTGAATCTCAAAGCCCACCCCCACAAAGGGAGCGGGCCGTTCACATACTCATTAAGCCGGGGCCTGGCCTTCGGCAAGGAAGAACCAGGTTTCCAGCACGGTGTCCGGGTTCAGCGACACGCTTTCGATGCCCTGCTCCATCAGCCACTTGGCCAGATCCGGGTGGTCCGAAGGACCCTGACCGCAGATACCGATGTACTTGCCGGCCTTGTTGCACGCGGCAATCGCGTTGGCCAACAGCTTCTTGACCGCCGGATTACGCTCGTCGAACAGGTGCGCGATGATACCGGAATCGCGGTCCAGGCCCAGGGTGAGCTGAGTCAGGTCGTTGGAACCGATCGAGAATCCGTCGAAGAATTCGAGGAATTCTTCAGCAAGGATCGCGTTGGATGGCAGTTCGCACATCATGATCACGCGCAGACCGTTTTCGCCGCGCTTCAAGCCGTTTTCGGCCAGCAGATCGACGACCTGGCTGGCTTCGCCGAGGGTACGCACGAACGGCACCATGATTTCGACGTTGGTCAGGCCCATCTCGTTGCGCACACGTTTCAGCGCGCGGCATTCGAGTTCGAAACAGTCACGGAACGATTCACTGATGTAACGCGAAGCGCCACGGAAGCCCAGCATCGGGTTTTCTTCTTCAGGCTCGTACAGCTTGCCGCCGATCAGGTTGGCGTATTCGTTGGACTTGAAGTCCGACAGGCGCACGATGACTTTCTTCGGCGTGAACGCCGCCGCCAGGGTGCTGATGCCTTCCACCAGTTTGTCGACGTAGAAGTCGACCGGGTCGTTGTAACCGGCGATACGCTTGTCGACGCTGTCCTTGATTTCCTGCGGCAGACCGTCGTAGTTCAACAGCGCTTTCGGGTGCACACCGATCATGCGGTTGATGATGAATTCCAGACGGGCCAGGCCGACACCGGCGTTCGGCAGTTGCGCGAAGTCGAAGGCACGATCCGGGTTGCCGACGTTCATCATGATCTTGAACGGCAGCTCCGGCATGGCGTCGACGGAGTTCTTCTTGATGTCGAAGCCCAACTCGCCTTCGAAGATGTAACCGGTGTCGCCTTCGGCGCAGGACACGGTCACACCCTGGCCATCCTTCAGCAGTTGGGTGGCGTTGCCGCAACCGACCACTGCCGGGATACCCAGCTCGCGAGCAATGATCGCTGCGTGGCAGGTACGACCGCCACGGTTAGTGACGATGGCGCTCGCGCGCTTCATGACCGGTTCCCAATCCGGGTCGGTCATGTCGGAAACCAGCACGTCGCCCGGCTGGACTTTGTCCATCTCGGAAACGTCTTTGATGATGCGCACTTTACCGGCGCCGATGCGCTGGCCAATCGCGCGACCTTCCACCAGCACGGTGCCGGTTTCTTTCAGCAGGTAACGTTCCATGACGTTGGCCTGGGTGCGGCTTTTCACGGTTTCCGGACGCGCCTGCACGATGTACAGCTTGCCGTCGTCACCGTCCTTGGCCCATTCGATGTCCATCGGGCAGCCGTAGTGCTTCTCGATGATCATCGCTTGCTTGGCCAGCTCGCTGACTTCAGCGTCGGACAGGCAGAAACGCGCACGATCAGCCTTGTCGACATCGATGGTCTTGACCGAACGACCGGCCTTGGCCTCGTCGCCGTAGATCATCTTGATGGCTTTGCTGCCCAGGTTGCGACGCAGGATCGCCGGACGACCGGCCTCCAGCGTGCCCTTGTGCACGTAGAACTCGTCCGGGTTGACCGCGCCTTGTACGACGGTTTCGCCCAGGCCGTAGGCGCCGGTGATGAATACCACGTCACGGAAACCGGATTCTGTATCGAGGGTGAACATCACGCCGGCGGTGCCGGTTTCCGAACGCACCATGCGCTGCACGCCAGCCGACAGGGCGACCAGTTTGTGGTCGAAGCCCTGGTGCACGCGGTAGGAAATCGCACGGTCGTTGAACAACGAAGCGAACACCTCTTTGGCGGCGCGGATAACGTTTTCCACACCGCGGATGTTCAGGAAGGTTTCCTGCTGACCGGCGAACGAAGCGTCCGGCAAGTCTTCGGCGGTGGCGGAGGAACGCACGGCCACGGCCACGTCAGGGTTGCCGGCCGACAGCGCGGCGAACGCGGTGCGGATCTCGGCATTCAGTTTTTCAGGGAATTCGGCTTCCATGATCCATTGACGGATCTGTGCGCCGGTCTTGGCCAGGGCGTTGACGTCGTCGACGTCGAGCGCGTCGAGGGCCGCGTGGATCTGGTCGTTGAGGCCGCTCAGTTCGAGGAAATCACGATAGGCCTGAGCCGTCGTGGCGAAGCCGCCGGGGACCGAAACACCGGCGCCTGCCAGGTTACTGATCATCTCGCCCAGGGATGCGTTCTTGCCCCCCACATGCTCAACATCGTGTTTGCCGAGCTTATCGAGGGAAACTACGTACTCTACCAAGGTGATCTCTCCACTACTGTGTTGGAAAAGCTCAGAAACCGGCGGCCCGGGGGAGCCTTGGCCGGTTGTATGGCCTGGACCTGGAAAATAAGTGAGAATGCGGGCCAGTCGCGGCCGACAAATCGCGCCTATCATATCCAAGATTCGTTACTAGCTTAAGGCCCAAGG
Source organism: Pseudomonas sp. NPDC085632 (assembly GCF_044541255.1). NCBI lineage: Bacteria > Pseudomonadati > Pseudomonadota > Gammaproteobacteria > Pseudomonadales > Pseudomonadaceae > Pseudomonas > Pseudomonas sp. NPDC085632. The sequence continues at coordinate 7,213 of NZ_JBITSX010000019.1, forward strand.
TGCAAATGAAACGATCTGCTTTCTTCATCTCCGATGGCACCGGCATCACTGCCGAAACCCTGGGTCAAAGCCTTCTGGCGCAGTTCGAAAACATTACCTTCAGCAAATTCACGCGACCGTACATCGACAGCGTGGATAAAGCGCGGGCCATGGTACAACAAATCAACAAAGCCGCTGAAACCGACGGCTTCCGGCCGATCATCTTCGACACCATCGTCAATCAGGACATCCGTGAGATTCTCGCAACGTCCAATGGTTTCATGATCGACATTTTCTCGACCTTCCTCGCCCCACTGGAGCAGGAACTGACCGAGCATTCTTCCTACACCGTCGGCAAGTCCCATTCGATAGGGCACAACTCCAATTACATGGAGCGCATCGAGGCGGTCAACTTTGCCCTCGACAACGACGACGGCGCGCGCACGCACTATTACGACAAAGCCGACCTGATACTAGTGGGCGTGTCGCGCTGCGGTAAGACACCGACGTGTCTGTACATGGCCATGCAATTCGGCATCCGCGCGGCCAACTATCCGCTGACCGAAGACGACATGGAACGCCTGACCCTGCCAGCCGCCCTGCGCGCCCATCAGCACAAGCTGTTCGGCCTGACCATCGACCCGGACCGCCTTACCGCGATCCGCAACGAGCGCAAGCCCAACAGCCGCTATTCGAGCTACGCCCAGTGCGAGTTCGAGGTGCGCGAAGTGGAAAACCTGTTTCGCCGCGAGAACATCCCCAACATCAACTCCACGCATTTTTCGGTGGAAGAGATTTCGGCGAAGATTCTGGTGGAGAAAGGTGTGGAGCGGCGGTTCAAGTAAATCTATGGTGCCTGATCCGTCCCTATCGCTAGCAGGCTAGCTCCCACAGTTTGATCGGGTTCCGCGAGATGGAACGCGGTCGAATGTGGGAGCTAGCCTGCTAGCGATGAACGATCACACGGTCTCTGTCAGAGCCCGGCTTAAAGCTTCAAAGCCTGCCAGCAACAACCCATCATCCCCCACCGCATTGCACACACTCACCCGCACAAACTGCGGCACCGCTGCATGCCCGACCGCAAACGCCTCAGCCGTGGCGACCAGATAGTTGTTCTCCTTCAACTCCGCCGCAATCTGCGACGCCCGCCACAGCTCAGGCACCTCCACCCAGAAATGCGGGCTGTAAGGGTGAGTCTTGTAATTCAAACCCTGCAGCACAGGCGCCACCAAGGCCTTGCGCCGAGCGATCTCGCTGATCTGTTCGTCCAGCAACTGCTTGGCCATGCCGCTTTCGATCCACAGACTGGCCACTTCCATCGAGAGCGGATTGGCCATCCAGCACGTTGCGCGAATGGCGGCACTCAAACGCCCGATCAACGCCTGCGGCGCGTGCAGATAACCGACTCGCAATCCCGCCGAAACAGCCTTGCTCAGGCTGCCGATCAATACCGAACGCTCCGGTGCGAAATAACTCAGCGGCAACGGACGCAGGCGATCCAGCACCGCATGGGCTTCGTCTTCGATAATCAGCAGATTGTGCTGGCGACAGACCTCGGCAATCGCCTCGCGCCGTGAGACGGACATCACCGCCGCCGTAGGATTCTGAATCGTCGGCGTGCAATACAGCGCCGAAACCCGATGCTGACGGCAGATTTCTTCCAGCGCCGACGGCAACAGCCCTTCGTCATCCATCACCGCGCCAATGAGTTTTATCCCGAGTTGACGTGCGACGCCGATCAATCCCGGGTAGGACAATTGCTCGGTGACCACGGTATCGCCGGCCTTGAGCAAGCCCATCAACGCGCACAACAGCCCATGTTGGCCACCGTTGACGCACAACACCTGATCGGCGTGCGGCACGAACGCCGCATGCTGCAACCACACCGCCCCGGCCAATCGGTGCCGGGCCAACCCGGCTTCAGCGGTGTACCCGGTCAATTGCTGCAACACCCGCGGATCGCTGGCGAGGTCTTGCAGGCTCTGGCTCAAGAACGCCGCTTCCTGCGCCGGAATCGGCTGGTTGCGGCTCATGTCGAAGCACGCTGACGGCTCATCGCTGACATTGCGAAAGCCTTTGTCCTGCGGCCGCTCCATCCCGCGCTGACGCACGTAGGTGCCATCTCCGACACGGGCGACGACCAGTCCTACACGCTCCAGTTCACCGTAGGCCCGACTGATGGTGCCGATGGTCACACCAAGGCTGTCGGCCAACAACCGGTGCGGAGGCAGTTTGCTGCCGGCTTCGATAACGCCTTCGTCGATGGCTTGCTCTACCGCGTCAGCGAGGCGTTTGTACTTCACGCCGACGCCGTTGCTGAGGCCATCACGGAGGATTGACACCATGGCAATACTTACTTTGACAGTCATTCTCGCCCCGAATAGCGTGCTTAAAACAAGTTCAATCAGAAATAGACTCTTTCTGTGACCAGGTCAATTCTGCGGTTCGGAGTACCCCCCATGTCGACAGCTGTCAGCGCCCCGATAAACATCAGCAAACCCTGGCTCGCCGGATTGATCACCGGCGTGCTGTTTCTCATCGTCTGCCTGAGTTGGGGTACCACGTGGTTGGGAATCAAGATTGCGGTGGAAAGCGTGCCGCCGCTGACCGCCGCCGGCCTGCGCTTTCTGATCGCTTTTCCGCTGTTTCTGAGCTTCGCGATGGTACGCAAGGAACCATTGCTGTTCCCTCGGCAAAGTCGCTGGTTTTTTGTATTCGTCACACTGTCGTATTTCAGCCTGCCCTACTACCTGCTCAATTACGGCGAGATGCACGTGTCGTCCGGCTTGACGGCGCTGCTGTTCAGTTGCATGCCGGTATTTATCCTGCTGTTTTCCGCGCTCTTTCTGCGCGAGAAAATCTATCCCTCGCAAATGCTCGGCATTGCCATTGGTTTTGGCAGTCTGTTCATGATTATTCGCAGTCAGGGTCTGCACCTGGATCAGGCGGAATGGCTGGGGGTGCTGGCGATTTTGTGCGCGGCGGTGATGCATGCGCTGTGTTACGTGGTGACAAAAAAACACGGCAGCGCGATCACCGTCATCACTTACAACACGCTGCCGATCGGCATTGCCGGGTTGATGTTATTTATTGTCGGCTTGAGTGTTGAAGCGCCGGTGTTTGCGCAAGTGACCACGCGTTCGTGGGGCGCCCTGCTCTACCTCGGACTGGTGGCGTCGGTGGGTGGATTCATCGTTTATTTTTTGCTGCTGAAACGTCTGAGCCCGATCATTCTGTCGTTCGTGTTTATCATCTTCCCGGTGTTCGCCGTGATCATCGGCGCCTGGTACGAAGGGCAAACCCTGTCCCGGGAGCTGATGATCTATTCGGCGATTTTATTGAGCGGTTTTGCGATCACCAAACTGCCTGTAGAAAAGTGGTTCAGATAACCAACATATCCACAAAGCGGTTGACCGGCGTCGCTTCGAGCTGCGCCGGATCCTTGCACAAAGCGAAGATTTCGCCGCTGCGCTGGCCGGTGAAACGCGTGGCCAGATTGGCCTTGAACTTGTCTTCGAGTAATGGAATGCCCTCGGCGCGACGGCGGCGATGGCCGATCGGGTATTCCACGACAACGTTTTCCGTGCTGCTGCCGTCCTTGAAAAACACCTGCACGGCATTCGCAATCGAGCGTTTGTCGGGCTCCAGGTATTCGCGGGTGAAACGCGGCTCTTCGACGATGACCATTTTTTCGCGCAGCACATCGATGATCGGGTGCGACTTGTGGAAATCGTCTTCGTATTGCTCGGCGACCAGATTGCCGAACGCCAGTGGCACGGCAGTCATGTACTGGATGCAGTGGTCGCGGTCGGCGGCATTGGCCAACGGCCCGACCTTGGAAATGATGCGGATCGCCGATTCATGCGTGGTGATGACGATTCTGTCGATTTCGTGCAGGCGATTGCGCACCTGCGGGTGCAGCGTCACCGCCGCTTCGCACGCGGTTTGCGCATGAAATTCAGCGGGGAAGCTGATCTTGAACAGGACGTTTTCCATCACATAACTGCCGAATGGCCGCGAGAAACTGAAGGCGCGTTTATCTTGCGGTTTCAGCGCCAGATCGCTGTTGGTGTGGCTGAACAGCACGTCATAAAAGCCCCACTGTTTCGCAGTCAGCACCCCGGGAATGCCCATCTCTCCGCGCATGGCAATGTCAGCCAGACGTACACCACGACTCGTCGCATCCCCCGCCGCCCAGGATTTTCGCGAACCGGCGTTCGGCGCATGACGATAAGTGCGCAGGGCCTGACCATCGGCAAACGCGTGGGACAACGCCGATAACAGTTGCTCACGATTGGCGCCCATCAGCTTGGCGGTAACGGCGGTCGAGGCGACTTTCACCAGAATGACGTGATCGAGTCCTACACGGTTGAAGGAGTTTTCCAGGGCAATCACGCCTTGGATCTCGTGGGCCATGATCATCGCTTCCAGCACGTCGCGAATCGTCAGCGGCGCTTCAGCGTTGGCCAGACGCTTCTGCGACAGATGATCGGCCACCGCGAGAATCCCGCCGAGGTTGTCGGATGGATGGCCCCACTCGGCAGCGAGCCAGGTGTCGTTGTAGTCGAGCCAGCGGACGATACAGCCGATGTCCCACGCGGCTTTGACCGGGTCGAGGCGATAGGAGGTGCCGGGAACACGCGCGCCAAACGGCACGACGGTGCCCTCGACGATTGGCCCAAGATGCTTGGTGCATTCGGGGAAGCGCAGTGCCAGCAGGCCACAGCCCAGCGTGTCCATCAGGCAATTGCGGGCAGTGTCGAGGGCTTCGGCAGAGGTGACTTTGAAGGTAAAGACGTAGTCGGCAATGTCCTGCAGGACAGGGTCGTAGTCGGGGCGGTTGTTCAGGTCGACGTTGGCGCTCATTGCGGTTCTCCTGTGCGGGAATGATGAGTGGGTGCGGTCTTCCTCAGGGCTTGGCGGTTTTGGGTGATTGCAGGTCTGGGGTGCCTGCTTGTTTTGGGTTTCTTCAGTGGGTGGCCCCTCACCCTAGCCCTCTCCCGAGGGAGAGGGAACCGATTGGGGGATGCTGTAGAGGTTCACCGACGTGAGCGATCTGCGCTGAATCCGTAATCGATCTGGTCAATGAACAACTTCAAACACCTCGATGCCCTCTTGAATCCATAATCGACTCGATCTTTCAGGTCGCTATACAACCTCAGACACCTCGGTCGGCCCCTGAATCCATAATCGCCTCGATCTTTCAGGTCAATGTACTACTCCAGACACCTCGGTCGGCCCCCTCTCCCTCCGGGGGAGGGCTGGGCGGGCGGCGTTCCGATGAGGGTAAAACTTTCGGATCAGAACGAATCTCCGGGGACGCGTACATAGCCTTCCATCAGCACGCGCGCACTGCGGCTCATGATCGCTTTTTTGACGATCCACTCGCCGTTTTCCAGACTGGCTTCAGCGCCAACGCGCAACGTCCCGGACGGATGCCCGAAACGCACGGCATTGCGTTCAACGCCACCGGCCGCGAGGTTTACCAACGTGCCGGAAATCGCTGCCGCAGTCCCGATCGCAACGGCCGCCGTGCCCATCATCGCGTGATGCAACTTGCCCATCGACAACGCACGCACCAGCAAATCCACGTCACCAGCGCCAATCGCTTTGCCACTCGACGCCACGTAATCCGCAGGCTTGGCGACAAACGCGACTTTCGGCGTGTGCTGCCGTTTCGCTGCTTCATCGAGATTGGCAATCAGGCCCATGCGCAAGGCGCCGTAAGCCCGAATCGTCTCGAACATCTGCAGCGCTTTCGGATCGCTGTTGATCGCGCTCTGCAACTCGGTCCCGGTGTAACCGATGTCTTCGGCGTTGACGAAAATCGTCGGGATGCCGGCATTGATCATGGTTGCCTTGAAGGTGCCGACACCCGGCACTTCCAGCTCATCGATCAGGTTGCCGGTAGGAAACATCGAGCCACCGCCGCCCTCTTCTTCCGCCGCGGGGTCCATGAATTCCACTTGCACTTCGGCCGCCGGAAAGGTCACGCCGTCGAGTTCGAAATCACCGGTTTCCTGCACTTCGCCATTGGTGATTGGCACGTGGGCAATAATCGTTTTGCCAATGTTCGCCTGCCAGACGCGCACCACCGCAACACCGTTGTGCGGAATGCGGCTGGCATCGACCAGACCATTGCTGATGGCGAACGAACCGACCGCTGCCGAGAGGTTGCCGCAGTTGCCGCTCCAATCCACGAAGGGCTTGTCGATGGAGACCTGACCGAACAGGTAATCGACGTCGTGATCAGCCTTGATGCTTTTCGACAGGATCACGGTTTTGCTGGTGCTCGACGTCGCGCCGCCCATGCCGTCGATTTGTTTGTCATACGGGTCGGGGCTGCCGATCACGCGCAGCAATAAAGCGTCGCGAGCCGGGCCGGGAATCTGTGCCGTTTCGGGCAGATCCTTGAGGCTGAAGAACACGCCTTTGCTGGTGCCGCCGCGCATGTAGGTGGCGGGGATCTTTATTTGTGGTGCGTGAGCCATGATGCTCCTTACCGAGGACACGGGACTAAAAATCCCGTGCCCACATCAGTTGATTTAAACGGCAACCGCCGACTCTTCAAGGAAGTCCTGAGCGAAGCGCTGCAATACGCCGCCAGCCTCGTAGATCGACACTTCTTCAGCGGTATCCAGACGGCAGGTCACCGGCACATCAACGCGCTCGCCGTTCTTGCGATGGATCACCAGCGTCAGCTCCGCACGCGGTTTGCGCTCGCCGATCACGTCGTAGGTTTCGCTGCCGTCGATGGCCAGCGTGTGACGGTCGGTGCCCGCCTTGAACTCCAGCGGCAATACGCCCATGCCCACCAGGTTGGTGCGGTGGATGCGCTCGAAACCTTCTGCGGCAATCGCCTCGACACCGGCCAGACGCACGCCTTTCGCCGCCCAGTCGCGGGACGAACCCTGACCGTAATCGGCGCCGGCAATGATGATCAGCGGCTGCTTGCGTTCCATGTAGGTTTCGATGGCTTCCCACATGCGCATGACTTTGCCTTCCGGCTCGACCCGCGCCAGTGAACCCTGTTTGACCTTGCCGTTTTCCACGACCATTTCGTTGAACAGCTTCGGGTTGGCGAAGGTGGCGCGCTGTGCAGTCAAGTGGTCGCCACGGTGGGTGGCGTAAGAGTTGAAGTCCTCCTCCGGCAGGCCCATTTTCGCCAGGTATTCGCCAGCGGCGCTGTCGAGCATGATCGCGTTCGATGGCGACAGGTGATCGGTGGTGATGTTGTCCGGCAGCACCGCCAACGGGCGCATGCCCTTCAGTGGACGAGCGCCGGCCAGCGCGCCTTCCCAGTACGGCGGACGGCGGATGTAGGTGCTCATCTCGCGCCAGTCGTACAGCGGCGTAACCTTCGGGCCGGTGTCTTCATGAACGGCGAACATCGGAATGTAGACCTGACGGAACTGCTCAGGCTTGACCGAAGATTTCACCACGGCGTCGATTTCTTCGTCGCTCGGCCAGATGTCTTTGAGGCGGATTTCCTTGCCATCGACCACGCCCAACACGTCCTTCTCGATGTCGAAACGGATGGTCCCGGCGATGGCGTAAGCGACCACCAGTGGCGGCGACGCGAGGAACGCTTGCTTGGCGTACGGGTGGATGCGGCCGTCGAAGTTGCGGTTACCGGAAAGCACGGCGGTGGCATACAGATCGCGGTCGATGATCTCTTGCTGGATCACTGGATCGAGCGCGCCGGACATGCCGTTGCAGGTGGTGCAGGCGAAGGCGACGACACCGAAACCGAGCTGTTCCAGCTCAGTGGTCAGCCCCGCTTCGTCGAGGTACAGCGCGACGGTTTTCGAACCCGGCGCCAGCGAGGATTTCACCCACGGCTTGCGGGTCAGGCCAAGCCTGTTGGCATTACGTGCGATCAGGCCGGCGGCGATGACGTTGCGCGGGTTGCTGGTGTTGGTGCAACTGGTGATGGCGGCGATGATCACTGCGCCGTCAGGCATTTGCCCCGGCACATCATCCCACTGGCCGGAGATGCCTTTGGCCGCCAGATCCGACACTGCAACGCGAGCGTGCGGGTTGCTCGGGCCGGCCATGTTGCGCACTACCGAGGACAGATCGAAGCTCAAACCACGCTCGTATTGCGCGGCTTTGAGGCTGTCGGCCCACAGGCCGGTGAGCTTGGCGTATTGCTCGACCAACTGCACTTGCTGGTCTTCACGACCGGTGAGTTTCAGGTAATCGATGGTCTGCTGATCGATGTAAAACATCGCTGCGGTGGCGCCGTATTCCGGGGCCATGTTGGAGATGGTCGCACGGTCGCCGAGGGTCAGCGCAGCGGCGCCTTCGCCGAAGAACTCCAGCCACGCGCCGACGACTTTCTGTTTACGCAGGTATTCAGTCAATGCCAGCACCATGTCGGTGGCGGTGATGCCCGGTTGCAGCTTGCCGGTCAGTTCGACGCCGACGCTTTCCGGCAGGCGCATCCACGACGCGCGACCGAGCATCACGCTCTCGGCTTCGAGGCCGCCGACGCCAATGGCTATCACACCCAGCGCATCAACGTGCGGCGTGTGGCTGTCGGTACCAACGCAGGTGTCGGGGAACGCCACGCCTTCACGCACCTGGATCACCGGAGACATTTTCTCCAGGTTGATCTGGTGCATGATGCCGTTGCCCGGCGGGATCACATCAACGTTCTTGAAGGCTTTTTTGGTCCAGTTGATGAAGTGAAAACGGTCTTCGTTGCGACGGTCTTCGATGGCGCGGTTTTTCTCGAACGCCTGCTTGTCGAAACCGCCCGCTTCCACCGCCAGCGAGTGGTCGACGATCAATTGCGTCGGCACCACCGGGTTGACTTGCGCCGGGTCGCCGCCCTGCAAAGCGATGGCGTCGCGCAGGCCAGCGAGGTCGACCAGCGCGGTCTGGCCGAGAATGTCGTGGCAGACCACACGCGCCGGGAACCACGGAAAGTCGAGGTCGCGTTTGCGTTCGATCAGTTGCTTGAGGGAATCGTTAAGCGTGGCCGGGTCGCAGCGACGCACGAGGTTTTCCGCCAGCACGCGGGAGGTGTACGGCAGAGTGTCGTAGCTACCGGGCTGAATCGCTTCGACAGCCGCGCGGGCGTCAAAATAATCCAGAGGGCTGCCGGGCAGGGTTTTGCGGAATTCTGTGTTCATCGGGTCAGGACTCGGGTCACGGTAGTTTCAAAGGGTGGGCCTGATACCGACCTCAAATTCACACCGAACCCTGTGGGAGCTGGCTTGCCAGCGATAGCGGTGGGTCAGTCAGCATCATTGTTGGATGTGACGCCGTCATCGCTGGCAAGCCAGCTCCCACAGGGATTTAGGTGAGCTTCGAGATCAGTATTCGGCACTCACCATTTCAGCGACGTTCGATTGGCACGAACTTGCGCTGTTCGACGCCGACGTATTCGGCGCTTGGGCGGATGATGCGGTTGTTGGCGCGCTGCTCGAACACGTGCGCAGCCCAGCCGGTCAGGCGCGAGCAGACGAAGATCGGCGTGAACAGCTTGGTCGGGATGCCCATGAAGTGGTACGCCGAGGCATGGTAGAAATCGGCGTTCGGGAACAGTTTTTTCTGCTCCCACATGGTCTTGTCGATGGCCTCGGAAACCGGGAACAACACCTTGTCACCGACTTCATCAGCCAGCTGTTTCGCCCAGCCTTTGATCACTTCGTTACGCGGGTCGCTGTCCTTATAGATCGCGTGACCGAAGCCCATGATCTTGTCCTTGCGCTCAAGCATGCCGAGGGTGCCTTTGATCGCCTCTTCCGGCGACGAGAAACGCTCGATCATTTCCATCGCTGCTTCGTTGGCGCCGCCGTGCAATGGGCCGCGCAGCGAACCGATGGCTGCAGTCACGCAGGAATACAGGTCGGACAGGGTCGAGGCGCAAACCCGGGCGGTGAAGGTCGAGGCGTTGAATTCGTGCTCGGCGTAAAGGATCAGCGAGACGTTCATCACTTTGACGTGCAGTTCGCTCGGCTTCTTGTCGTGCAGCAAATGCAGGAAGTGGCCGCCGATGGTTGGCTCGTCGCTGACACAGTTGATGCGCTTGCCGTCGTGGCTGAAGCGATACCAGTAGCTCATGATCGCCGGGAACGCGGCGAGCAAGCGGTCAGTCTTGTCGCGCTGCTCGGAGAAGTCTTTCTCCGGTTCGAGGTTGCCAAGGAACGAGCAACCGGTGCGCATCACGTCCATCGGGTGGGCGTCGGCGGGGATGCGTTCGAGCACTTCTTTCAGCGCTGGCGGCAGGTCGCGCAGCTTGCTCAGCTTGCCTTGGTATTCGTCGAGTTGCGCTTTGGTCGGCAGCTCGCCATAAAGCAGCAGGTACGCGACTTCTTCAAATTGTGCATCGGCTGCCAGTTCGCGCACGTCGTAGCCGCGATAGGTCAGCCCGGCACCGGCCTGGCCCACGGTGGACAGTGCGGTTTGCCCGGCAACCTGGCCACGGAGCCCGGCGCCACTGAGTACTTTTGCTTCGGCCATTTCTATCTCCAATCTTGAATTTGTTAGGGAGTGTGGCGAAAAGATCGCAGCCTCGTTGCACTCGTCAGCTCCTACAGGGGAATGCGGTTCATGTAGGAGCTGCCGCAGGCTGCGATCTTTTGATCTTTATTTCTTTGCGGCAAACAACGCGTCGAGCTTCTGCTCGAAGGTGTGGTAATCGATGCGATCGTAAAGCTCCATGCGAGTCTGCATGGTGTCGATGACATTCTGCTGCGTGCCGTCGCGGCGGATCGCGGTGTAAACGTTTTCGGCAGCCTTGTTCATCGCGCGGAACGCCGACAGTGGATACAGCACCAGCGACACGTCGGCGCTGGCTAGTTGTTCGGTGGTGTACAGCGGTGTCGAACCGAACTCGGTGATGTTGGCCAGGATCGGCGCTTTCACGCGGCTGGCGAACAGCTTGTACATTTCCAGTTCAGTGATGGCTTCCGGAAAAATCATGTCAGCACCAGCCTCGATGCACGCGGCGGCGCGGTCCAGTGCCGATTCCAGACCTTCCACCGCCAGCGCATCGGTGCGCGCCATGATCACGAAGCTGTCATCGGTACGCGCGTCGACCGCGGCTTTGATGCGGTCGACCATTTCCTGCTGACTGACGATCTCTTTGTTCGGACGGTGGCCACAGCGCTTGGCGCCAACCTGATCCTCAATATGAATCGCCGCCGCGCCGAACTTGATCATCGACTTGACCGTGCGCGCCACGTTGAACGCCGACGAGCCGAAACCGGTGTCGACGTCGACCAGCAACGGCAGATCGCAAACGTCGGTGATGCGGCGCACGTCGGTGAGCACGTCATCCAGACCGGTGATGCCCAGATCCGGCACGCCGAGCGAGCCTGCGGCCACCCCGCCACCGGACAGGTAGATCGCCTTGAAACCGGCGCGCTTGGCCAGCAGCGCGTGGTTGGCGTTGATCGCGCCGACCACTTGCAATGGATGCTCGCTGGCGACCGCATCGCGGAAACGCTGGCCTGGAGTGCTGTGCTTGGAACTCATGACTCACCTCGTTCAGTGGCTGTCTTATTGTGGGCGCCGTCCTGGTAATGACGGGCGATGTTGCGTTTCGAGGCGCCGATGTGACGGCGCATCAACAATTCCGCGAGCTCGCCGTCACGGTCGGCGATGGCATCGAGAATCCGGTGGTGTTCGGCGAAGGCCTGGCGCGGGCGATTCGGCGTGGTGGAAAACTGGATGCGGTACATGCGCACCAGTTGATACAGCTCGCCGCAGAGCATCTGGGTCAGCGTGCGGTTACCGCTGCCCTGGATGATCCGGTAGTGAAAGTCGAAATCGCCTTCCTGCTGGTAGTAGCCGACGCCAGCCTGAAACGCGGCATCGCGTTCATGGGTTTCCAGCACGCGGCGCAGTTCGTCGATTTCTTCGACGCTCATGCGCTCGGCCGCCAGACGGCAGGCCATGCCTTCGAGGGATTCGCGGATTTCGTAGAGTTCGATCAGCTCGGCATGGTTGAGCGAAACCACCCGCGCGCCGACATGCGGGACGCGTACCAGCAACCGCTGGCCTTCGAGACGGTGAATCGCCTCACGCAGTGGCCCACGGCTGATGCCGTAAGTGCGCGCCAGCTCCGGCTCGGAGATTTTGCTGCCCGGGGCGATCTCGCCTTTGACGATGGCCGCCTGAATACGCCGGAAGACGTTTTCCGAGAGTGTCTCGGAATCGTCGCCGCTGATGACCGGGGGATCGAGTTGATCCAGCATGATTGTCGACACCTTTAAATCCAATGCGGCAAAAACTAGCTAATTCAGCCGAATCAGTCAAAGGATAAATGGGTATTGTCGACAATCGTCTAATAACCCTAAAAGATCTCAGACTTCGGCAGCTCCTACAGGGATCAGTGCAGGAGCTGCCGCAGGCTGCGATCTTTTGATCTTTTATAGACCGGCCCCAGCGCTGGCGCCATAAAACCACCGTGCTAGAATGCCGCCCGCATTTGCTGGCCATTTGTACGGCTTGTCATAAAAAGCTGATAGGCACACGAAGGGCCTTGCGCAAGTTTTGCCAAGGACCTGAACCGACAACGGAACGCTGCGCACCAGGATTTATGAGACTCAAGCCTTTTCCCACATTCTTTGCCCTGTTTTGCCTGCCCGGCCTCGCCGCCGCGGGGGAAAAAACCGTGTACGGCCTCAACGAATACGCTTCGCTTGACGGCATCAATCTCGAAGTCGCGGCCAAACTCGATACGGGTGCGAAAACCGCCTCGCTGAGTGCCCGCGACATCAAACGCTTTAAACGCAACGGTGAATCCTGGGTGCGCTTCTACCTGGCCATCGACGCTGCGCATTCGCACCCGATCGAACGGCCGCTGGCCCGGGTCAGCAAGATCAAGCGCCGCGCCGGCGACTACGACCCGGAGGAAGGCAAAAAGTACACCGCCCGTCCGGTGATCGAGCTGGATATCTGCATGGGCACGGCGTTGCGCAGCATCGAAGTGAACCTGACCGACCGAAGTGCGTTCCAATACCCGCTTTTGATTGGCTCCGAAGCGCTGAAACGCTTCGACGCGCTGGTCGACCCCAGTCTTAAATACGCTGCCGGCAAACCCGCCTGCACCATCGCCGCTCATACCGCCGAGTAATTTCCATGCGTTCTCTAACCTTCCACCTGAAAATCCTGATCACCATTTTGGTGCTGCTGGGCGTTTCGGTTACGGCCTATCAGATTTTCGTGCTCGGCATCCCGGTAACCGAAGATGCGACCGACGACTTGTGGAACATCGACGCCAAGGTCGAGTTCGTCGCCAGCACCAAGGATCCGGTGAAGATCCAGATGTTCGTGCCACCGTTGAGCCGCGACTACGTCAGTCTCAATGAGAGTTTTATTTCCAATAACTACGGCGTGGCCGTGAACCGTGTCGACGGCAACCGCAAGGTCACCTGGTCGGCACGCCGGGCCAAGGGCAACCAGACCCTTTATTACCGTCTGGTGCTGACCAAGCGTTACACCGCGGAAAAATCCAAGATCAAAGGCCCGACCTTCCGCGACAGCATCGCCATCGAAGGCCCGGAGAAAATCGCCGCCGAAGCCCTGCTCGCGCCGATTCGCCAGCACTCGGCCGACGTCGAAACCTTTATTGGCGAGGCGATCAAACGCGTCAACAACCTCAACGACGACAACGTGAAACTGCTGCTGGCCGGTGACCCGTCCACCGCGCACAAAGCCAAAATCGTCGAACTGCTGCTGTCCATCGCCCACGTGCCGGTGGAAAAAGTCCACACCATCCGCCTCGTCGCCGACCAGCCGCAAATGCCGGAACTTTGGCTGCGCAGCTTCAACGGTAACGACTGGCTGTACTTCAATCCGGAAACCGGCGAGCAAGGCCTGCCGACCGACCGCCTGCTGTGGTGGACCGGCGATGAAAACCTGATCACCGTCGACGGCGGCAAGAAAGCCAACGTGACCTTCAGCCTCAACAACAGCGAGATGAACGCGATTCGTCTGGCCAAGCTGACCGACGAGAACACCGACGCCAACTTCCTCGAGTACTCGCTGTACGGCCTGCCGCTGCAGACCCAGCAGACCTTCATGATCATGGTGATGATCCCGATCGGCGTGCTGGTGATCCTGATCCTGCGCAACCTGATCGGCCTGCAGACCCTCGGCACGTTCACCCCGGTGTTGATCGCCCTTGCCTTCCGCGAGACGCAATTGGGCTTCGGCATTCTGCTGTTTACCGTGATTACGGCGCTGGGGCTTTCGTTACGCTCGTACCTGGAACACCTGAAGTTGCAGATGCTGCCGCGACTGTCGGTGGTGCTGACCTTTGTCGTGGTGCTGATCGCGGCAATCAGTCTGTTCAGCCATAAGCTCGGTCTGGAACGTGGTCTTTCGGTGGCGCTGTTCCCGATGGTGATTCTGACCATGACCATCGAACGCCTGTCGATCACCTGGGAAGAACGCGGTGCCAACCATGCGCTGAAAGTCGCCATCGGCACGCTGTTCGCCGCTTCTCTGGCGCACCTGATCATGACCGTGCCTGAGCTGGTCTACTTCGTGTTCACGTTCCCGGCGATCCTGCTGATTCTGGTTGGCTTCATGCTGGCGATGGGACGTTATCGCGGTTACCGCCTGACCGAACTGGTGCGTTTCAAGGCGTTCCTGAAGAAGGCAGACGCCTGATGTTTGGTTTCTGGAAGACCTGGAAGGCCCTGGAGGCGCGGGGCATCATGGGCATTAATCGGCGTAACGCCGACTACGTGCTCAAGTACAACAAGCGCAGCCTGTACCCGATCGTCGATGACAAGATCATCACCAAGGAGCGCGCCATCGAGGCCGGCATTCACGTGCCGGAGTTGTATGGCGTGATCTCCACCGAGAAGGAAATCGACAAGCTCGACGAGATCATCGGCGGGCGCAACGACTTCGTGATCAAACCGGCGCAGGGCGCGGGTGGCGACGGCATCATCGTGATTGCCGACCGCTTCGAGGGCCGCTATCGCACGGTATCGGGCAAAATCCTCGCCCACGAAGAGCTTGAGCATCACATCTCGAGCATCCTCACTGGCCTGTATTCGCTGGGCGGCCACCGTGATCGGGCGCTGATCGAATACCGCGTGACCCCGGATCAGATCTTCAAAAGCATCAGCTACGAAGGCGTGCCGGACATCCGCATCATTGTGCTGATGGGTTATCCAGTGATGGCGATGCTGCGCCTGCCAACCCGGCAATCCGGTGGCAAGGCCAACCTGCACCAGGGCGCCATCGGTGTCGGCGTGGACCTGGCGACCGGTTTGACGTTGCGTGGCACCTGGCTGAACAACATCATCACTAAACACCCTGATACCACCAACGCGGTGGACGGCGTGCAACTGCCCTACTGGGACGGTTTCATGAAACTCGCGGCGGGCTGTTATGAGCTGTGCGGGCTGGGCTATATCGGTGTTGATATGGTGCTGGATCAGGAGAAAGGCCCGCTGATTCTGGAGCTGAATGCGCGGCCGGGGCTGAATATCCAGATCGCCAATGACTGCGGGCTGACGTTGCGTACGCACGCGGTTGAAGCGCGACTGGAAGAATTGAAAGCGCGTGGGGTGACGGAGACGGCTGAAGAGCGGGTGGCGTTTACGCAGGAGATGTTTGGGCATATTCCTGCCGTCGAAGGCTAAAAGCTGAAAAGCCCCTCCACCCTAACCCTCTCCCAAAGGGAGAGGGGACTGACCGAGGTGGATGTTCGAGGTACGCCGACCTGAACGTCTTGAGTCGAACTCAGGTCTTGAAAGCATGAAGATCGGCGCCCTTTCCCCTCGCCAGCTTGAGATATCGAGCTGAACTCGAATCTTGAAAAGCATGAAGATCTGCCCCCTTTCCCCCTCGCCCCCTTGGGGGAGAGGGTTGGGGTGAGGGGGTAGGCTTTTGATTTTGATCTGACAGCCGAGAGAGGACTACAATCCCCTCCCCGCCTCCACGGCCGATCTGCCCCGCCCATGTTGACCTGTTCCGTACACCCGCTGCCCTACCGCGCCAATCCCGCCGACTACTTCGCGGCCATCCGCAACGCCCCCGGCGCCGTGCTGCTCGACAGCGGCCGGCCAAGTGCCGACCGTGGCCGTTATGACCTGCTCAGCGCCTGGCCGCTGGAACAACTGGCGGTGTGGCCGGACGAGAGCGGCGAGCACTTCCTGCAACGTCTGCGGAACAATCTGAGTCGCCTCGGCGAGGCTGATTTGCCTGCCGGTTTCGAGCTGCCATTCGCCGGCGGCTTGATCGGCTACCTGAGCTACGACTTCGGCCGGCATCTGGAAAACCTGCCAAGTCAGGCGCTGGATGACCTGCAATTGCCGGATGCCCGCTTTGGCCTGTACGACTGGGCACTGATCAGTGATCACCAGACAGCCACCAGCCAATTGGTCTTTCATCCGACAGTGCTCGACAGCGAGAAACACCGGCTGATCGCGCTGTTCACCCGGCGACACGCTGACACTTTGGTACCGTTCAAACTGAACAACGCGATGACCGCCGACCTCTCGGCCGACGATTATCGTCAGGCGTTCGAACGCATCCAGCATTACATCCAGGCCGGTGACTGCTATCAGGTCAACTTCGCCCAACGATTCCGCGCTTCGTGCCAGGGCGACCCATGGCTGGCTTATTGCGCATTGCGCGAAGCCTGCCCGACACCGTTCTCCGGTTTCCAAAGCCTGCCCGAGGGCGGCGCCGTGTTGAGCCTGTCGCCAGAGCGCTTCGTCAAAGTCAGCGAACGTCAGGTGGAAACCCGCCCGATCAAAGGCACTCGCCCGCGTGGCCTGACACCTGCCGAAGACGCGGCCAACGCCGCCGAATTGCTGGCCAGCCCCAAGGATCGCGCGGAAAACCTGATGATCGTCGACCTGCTGCGCAACGACCTCGGCCGCACCTGCCGCATCGGTTCGGTGCGGGTGCCGGAGTTGTTCAGCCTGGAAAGCTATCCGAACGTGCATCACCTGGTCAGCAGCGTGACCGGTGAATTGGCGGATGATCGCGACGCATTGGACTTGATTGCCGGCAGTTTCCCCGGCGGCTCGATCACCGGCGCGCCGAAGATCCGCGCCATGCAGATCATCGATGAGCTGGAGCCAACCCGGCGTGGATTGTATTGCGGGTCGCTGCTATATCTGGACGTGCGCGGCGAGATGGACAGCTCCATCGCGATTCGCAGTCTGTTGGTCAAGGATGGGCAGGTGTGCTGCTGGGGCGGCGGCGGGATTGTTGCCGATTCGGACTGGCAGGCCGAGTATCAGGAGTCGATTACCAAAGTCAGAATCCTCCTCGAAACCCTGCAGAACCTCTGAGTAATGATCGTTCCCACGCTCCGCGTGGGAATGCAGCCCGGGACGCTCCGCGTCCCAAGCGGACGCGGAGCGTCCATTGAGACATTCCCACGCAGAGCATGGGAACGATCGTCAGGTGGCGGGGTTTACAGACTGAGGTCGCGGTTGGAGGCTTTGAGGAATTCCTGCTTCAACTCAGCGAAGGTGTGCACTGCAGGGAATTGCGGAAACTCGCGAATCACATTCTCCGGCGCATGGAACAGAATCCCCGCGTCCGCCTCGCCCAGCATCGTCGTGTCGTTGTACGAATCCCCCGCCGCAATCACCCGGTAATACAGGCTCTTGAACGCCAGCACCGACTGGCGCTTCGGGTCTTTCTGCCGCAACTGATAGCTGGTCACCCTACCGGTTTCATCAGTAATCAGCCGATGGCACAGCAACGTCGGGAAGCCCAGCTGACGCATCAACGGCTGCGAGAACTCGTAAAACGTATCCGACAGAATCACCACCTGAAAGCGCTCACGCAGCCAGTTGACGAACTCCACCGCGCCGTCCAGCGGCTTCAGTGTGGCAATCACTTCCTGAATGTCCGACAGCTTCAAGCCGTGCTCATCGAGGATGCGCAGACGCTGCTTCATCAGCACGTCGTAATCGGGAATGTCCCGGGTCGTGGCCTTGAGGGATTCGATTCCGGTTTTTTCGGCGAAGGCGATCCAGATTTCCGGCACCAACACCCCTTCAAGATCCAGGCAAGCAATTTCCACAAGACACTCCCGTTTGTATTGATTATTTGAGTCGAGCGAGGCCGAACTCTAGCGACTCACATGCAGACGCGCAACGCACAGCACGCCCCGAGCCACGCAGCTTTTTGTTACCATCAGCCCATATAGAGCGCCCAGCGCCACCGACCTGTAGGAAGCCGCCCTGATGAGTGCAACGTTCGACGTCGTGGAACTCGCCACGACCTATGCCAACAAATCCGCGCAAGACATCCTCAAACTCGCCTTTGCCGAGTTCGGCGATGACTTGTGGATATCTTTCAGCGGCGCCGAGGATGTGGTGCTGGTGGACATGGCCTGGAAGCTCAACAAGAACGTCAAGGTGTTCAGCCTCGACACCGGCCGCCTGCACCCGGAAACCTACCGCTTCATCGATCAGGTGCGCGAGCACTACAAGATCGACATCGAACTGGTGTCGCCGGACTACACGAAACTGGAACCGTTCGTGAAGGAAAAAGGCCTGTTCAGTTTCTACAAGGACGGCCACGGTGAATGCTGCGGCATCCGCAAGATCGAGCCGCTGCGGCGCAAACTGTCCGGCGTCAAAGCCTGGGCCACCGGCCAGCGCCGCGACCAGAGCCCGGGCACCCGCAGTGCCGTGGCGGCGATGGAAATCGATACCGCGTTCTCTACCTCCGAGCGCACGCTGTACAAGTTCAACCCACTGGCGCAGATGACCAGTGAAGAAATCTGGGGTTACATCCGCATGCTCGAGCTGCCGTACAACAGCCTGCATGAACGCGGCTTTATCAGCATCGGCTGCGAACCGTGCACCCGCCCGGTGCTGCCAAACCAGCACGAGCGTGAAGGTCGTTGGTGGTGGGAAGAGGCGACGCAGAAAGAGTGTGGGCTGCATGCGGGCAATATCATCAGCAAGTCCAACAGCTAAAAGATCGCAGCCTGCGGCAGCTCCTACAGGTGACCGCATTCCCCTGTAGGAGCTGCCGCAGGCTGCGATCTTCTGATCTTGAAAAATGTGTACACACGAATGTCACCATCGGTGCCATTTATGTGTGCACTTTTTTGTTTCCGCGCCCTGAAAAGTTACATCCCTGCGAAAACTTCTTCTCCATCGCCTGCCGACAAAATCCCCCGATAAAAATAAATACCTGTTCAAACGGTCAAATTTTAACCAACCATTTTCAAAGACTTAACGCTCACCGATAACCATTCGAAATGAGCAAGGCTGCGCATAGATCCGCAATTGGCACAAATCTGGCTTTAGTGCATACATGTTTTGTATACAAAACTGCAAAACATAAACACTTTCGATCCGCAAGCCTGAAGCGCCCTATCCCGTACAGGCTGCAGATGCCCCGTAACCAGTGATGCTTTCACTGCCGCGACGAAGATTTGTCGAGCCTGACGGCTTATGCACAGTCATCGCGGCCCTGAACATCAGGAGCCTGCCGGAATGCGTACAAGTCTCTCGAATAACATCGCGCTGAATCTGCCCGCCTCTGCCCTCGATCAACCGTTACCCCATGACGGTCTGAGCGAGCCGTTACAACTCAGTCCGCGTCTGCACAACAGCGATCTCGCGCCGACCAAGGCCGAAGGACGGCGCTGGGGCAAATACAGCATCTTCGCCCTGTGGACGAACGACGTGCACAACATTGCCAACTATTCCTTCGCCATAGGCCTGTACGCCTTGGGCCTTGGGGGCTGGCAGATTCTGCTGTCGCTGGGGATCGGCGCGGCGCTGGTGTATTTCTTCATGAACTTGTCCGGTTACATGGGGCAGAAAACCGGTGTGCCGTTTCCTGTCATCAGCCGGATCAGTTTCGGCATTCATGGGGCGCAAATTCCTGCACTGATCCGGGCAGTTATCGCCATCGCCTGGTTCGGCATTCAGACGTATCTGGCGTCGGTGGTCTTTCGTGTATTGCTCACAGCGGTACACCCCGGTTTCGCCGAATACGACCACAACTCGATTCTTGGACTGTCGACCTTGGGCTGGGTGTGCTTCGTGGCGATCTGGTTCGTGCAACTGGCGATTCTCGCCTACGGCATGGAAATGGTGCGTCGCTACGAGGCGTTCGCCGGGCCAGTGATTCTGCTGACTGTCGCCGCGCTCGCCGCGTGGATGTACTTCCAGGCCAACGCGACCATTGCTTGGTCGACTCGCGACCCGCTGACCGGTGGCGAGATGTGGCGCAACATCTTTGCCGGAGGCGCACTGTGGCTGGCGATCTACGGCACGTTGATTCTCAACTTCTGCGACTTCGCCCGCTCTTCGCCGTGCCGCAAGACCATCAAGGTAGGAAACTTCTGGGGTTTGCCGGTGAATATTCTGGTGTTCGCCACGATTACCGTCCTGCTGTGCGGTGCGCAATTTCAGATCAATGGCCGGATCATCGAGAGCCCTACCGAGATCATCGCCTCGATTCCCAACACCTTCTTCCTGGTGCTCGGTTGCCTGGCATTCCTGATCGTCACTGTGGCGGTGAACATCATGGCCAACTTCGTCGCCCCGGCCTTCGTGCTCAGTAACCTGGCGCCGAAGTACCTGACCTTCCGTCGCGCCGGGCTGATCAGCGCCACCATCGCCGTGTTGATCCTGCCGTGGAATCTCTACAACAGCCCGTTGGTGATCGTGTACTTCCTGTCTGGCCTCGGTGCCCTGCTCGGCCCGTTGTACGGCGTAATCATGGTCGACTACTGGCTGATCCGCAAAGGCCGGATCAATGTCCCGCAGCTTTATAGCGAAGATCCCAACGGCGCTTATTACTACAGCCGAGGCGTCAATTTCCGCGCAGTGGCGGCGTTTATTCCTGCGGCACTGATCGCCATTGTCCTGGCGCTGGTACCGGGTTTCCACAGTGTCTCGCCGTTCTCCTGGCTGATCGGCGCCGGGATCGCCGGAATGCTCTATCTGATCATCGCCAAACGCCAACCGCACTACGCCGACGTCAGTGGCGAATCGATTGCGGTCGACAACGTCTGCCATTAACTCCCTCGCGGCCCGGACTTCGGGCCGCCGAACTGCCCGCTATAAGGATTTCCCCATGCGTATTCTCGTGGTCAACGTCAACACCACCGAGTCCATCACCGAAGCCATCGCCCGTTCGGCGCAGGCTGTTGCGTCACCCGGTACCGAAATCGTCGGTTTGACGCCGTACTTCGGTGCCGACTCGATTGAAGGCAACTTCGAAAGCTATCTGGCTGCCATCGCCGTGATGGATCGGGTGATGGCCTACGATCAGCCGTTCGACGCGGTGATTCAGGCCGGTTACGGCGAGCATGGCCGCGAAGGCTTGCAGGAATTGCTTAACGTGCCGGTGGTGGATATCACCGATGCAGCGGCGAGCACGGCGATGTTTCTCGGCCATGCCTATTCGGTGGTGACGACGCTGGATCGCACCGTGCCGCTGATCGAGGATCGATTGAAATTGTCTGGCCTGTGGGATCGTTGTGCTTCGGTCCGGGCCAGTGGTTTGGCCGTTCTGGAGCTGGAACACGAGCCGCAGCGTGCGCTGGAAGCAATTGTGTATCAGGCTGAACTGGCGGTGACGCAGGACAAAGCCGAGGTGATTTGCCTGGGTTGCGGCGGCATGGCCGGGCTGGATGAGCAGATTCGTCGACGCACTGGCGTACCGGTGGTGGACGGGGTGACGGCGGCGGTGACGATTGCGGAATCGCTGGTGCGCCTGCGCTTGTCAACGTCGAAAGTGCGGACTTATGCGACGCCACGGCCGAAGAACATTATTGGCTGGCCGGGGCGGTTTGCCCGTTAGACCGCGTTATCGTTCATCGCGGGCAAGCCACGCTCCCACAGGCTCTGAGTTGCCCACAGATTTTGTGCACAACACAAAACCCTGTGGGAGCGGGCTTGCCCGCGATGGCAGCGACTCGGTCTAAAGCCTTGCTCAAATCGCACTGAACCGCCGCGCCAACCCCCGCTCCACGAACTGCTCAATCACAAAATCGACAAATGCCCGTGTCTTTCCCGGCAACAACTTGTGCTCGGCGTAGTAAATCGAAATGTTGCCATCATCAACAAACCAGTCCGGTAGCACCCGCTGCAACGTCCCCGCCTCCAGATACCCCACCGCAAACGGCATGCTCACCAGCGCGATGCCCAAACCTTGTGCTGCCGTCCTGCAAGCGGCTTCGGAATCACTCATGGTCATCCGCGCCTTGAGCATCAACGGCCGACAGTTTTGCGGATTGCGCCCGACCAATTGCCAGGAACGCACGCGCCCGGTTTGCGGCGAGCGAATCAAAATACCGTCGTGATGATTAAGTTCGTCCGGTTCGATGATCGGCGGATTGGCCTGTAGATAGTCGGTGGAAGCGACCAATATCCGGTGCGCCGGACTCAGCTTGCGCGCGATCACGCCTTGCGGCAGTTCAAAGCCGCCACCAATGGCCGCATCAAAGCCCTGCCCGATCAGATCGACCTGTCGATTATCGAAATGCCAGTCCGGATTGATCCCAGGGTATCGCTGCAGAAACTCACCGAGCATCGGCACGATATGCAGACAGCCAAAGGCGGCGCCCATGCTGACTTTCAGCGTCCCCGCCGGAAGCCCTTCGACACTGGACAGGTTGGCCACGGCATTTTGAATGGTGGTCAGGCTACCGCTGACTTGGTCCAGAAACAGTTGTCCAGCCTCAGTCAGCGTCAGGCTGCGTGTACTACGCTGGAACAGCCGCACGCCGAGCCGCACTTCGAGTTTGGCCACGCTCTTGCCAACGGCCGCCGGGGTCAGACTCAAACGTCGCGCGGCCTCGGCAAAGCTGCCGACTTCGGCACTGCGCACGAAGCATTCGATGCTGCTGAAAGTTTCCATGGTCACCACTATAAACTTCTGGTTTACACAGACTATAGCAATCATGGTCTACACAGTTGTCGATACCACGCCGATACTCGGCACCAACACCAAGGCATTCCGCCTTGAATAGTCTGGAGATCGAACATGACCACTCAACACCTCCGCGGCAAAGTTGCTCTGATTCAAGGCGGTTCCCGTGGTATCGGCGCTGCCATCGTCAAACGTCTGGCCGCTGAAGGCGCTGCAGTAGCCTTCACTTACGTCAGCTCCGCCGCGAAAGCCGAAGAGTTGCAGAACAGCATCACCAGCAACGGCGGCAAAGCTCTGGCGATCAAGGCCGACAGCGCCGATGCCGCCGCCATCCGCCACGCGGTCGACGCCACCGTTGAAGCCTTTGGCCGTCTCGACATTCTGGTCAACAACGCTGGCGTGCTGGCTGTTGCACCGCTCGAAGACTTCAAACTCGAAGACTTCGACCAGACCGTGGCGATCAACATTCGCAGCGTATTCATCGCCTCCCAGGAAGCCGCCAAACACATGGGCGAAGGCGCACGCATCATCAACATCGGCAGCACCAACGCCGACCGCATGCCCTTCGCCGGTGGCGGTGTGTATGCGATGAGTAAATCGGCGCTGGTCGGTTTGACCAAAGGCCTGGCCCGCGACCTCGGCCCACGCGGCATCACCGTCAATAACGTGCAACCAGGTCCGGTTGATACTGACATGAACCCGGCGCACGGTGATTTCGCCGAAAGCCTGATTCCGCTGATGGCCGTCGGTCGTTACGGTAAAGCCGAAGAAATCGCCAGTTTCGTTGCCTATCTGGCAGGCCCGGAAGCCGGTTACATCACCGGTGCCAGCCTGACCATCGACGGTGGTTTCGGCGCCTGATATCCCGCGTCGCCTGAACGAAAAACGCCGCCCCTCCTTTCACAGAGGGGCGGCGTTTTTTATGCGTTAGTTGTTTAAGCCCATTCCAGCGCGGGCAAACCACAGGCACTTGGCGTGAACGCTTTCAAACTCCGAAGAATCCCGTCAGCGTGCGCGTACTTTTCATCGGCCATGGCCGCGTCGGGAATGGCGATCGCGGTCATGCCTGCGGCTTTCGCGGCGGTCACACCGAACGGCGAATCCTCGAACACCAGGCAATCTTCAGGCGCGACACCCAAACGACGGGCAGCGGTCAGGAAGATATCCGGCGCCGGTTTGGCCGCGCCGACTTCCGGATCGTCCGCCGTGACGATGAAGTCGAACAACGCAAACCAGTCGCGGTGCAACGTGGTTTTCTGGCCGAACGATTGACGCGATGAACTGGTGCCCACCGCGATTGGAATATTGTGCGCCTTGAGGTGGCGAATCAGCTCCTCGGCACCGGGCATCGCTTGCGCTGTTGGGAAACGCTCACGCATCAGTGGTTCGCGGATCACCAGAAATTCTTCGGCGGTGATCGGCAGATCCAGTGCCTGCACCACGTAATTAGCCAGATCGTTGGCCCCACGACCAATGATGTTCTGCTTGATGCTCCAGTCGAAGGTTCGCCCATAGCGCCCGGCAATCAGCGAGGTGACTTCGGTGTAAATGCCCTCGGTGTCCAGCAGCAAACCGTCCATATCGAAAATCACGGCCTTGATTGGGCCGAACGCCTTCAGCGGTGCATTCATCATCGGATCCGTTAACAAAGACATCCCAGGCGGCACGGTTGGCGCCGCTACGCGGATCTGATTAAAGGGTTCAGCAGCATAACGAGCGTGGCGGACATTGAGCAACGGGCAATGTTCTTTGAACCGATGAACTACTCGCAACAATTTAGCGAAACATCCTACAGGCATTACCTACTCGCCCGACTTCTTTCCTGATTGATCCCCCGCAAAGTCCCCGCACCTTTTTGACGTGCGCGAGAGACTGCGAATGCTTCCAACCGATCGGCTTCTAGCCCTGAACAACAGCATCGGCCTGCTCGTTGTTGCTGCTTTGAATCCCGATGAGCCGGACTTCGACAATCTGATCCGCGAATTCCGCCTGTGCCTGAACAACTATGAGGCATGGGCCGAGCAGTTCTGGACCGGGACGGCGCTGGATGTCGAGCAGGTCTTCACTGTCGGCAACGACGTGCGCCTCAGCGCGCCGATCAAATCGCGCCAACCGCTCAGCTCATCGGTGGCCATGTGCTCGGCCAGTGGGTCGCTGACGCTGGTGCACATGTTCGAAGCCGCGCGGTTCGTGCCGATCGGCGATACGCCGGTGACACTCGAACCGGTGCTTGCCAATGTCGGCGGTGAGCTGACTTTCGGCGAAGCGCTGCATTACACCATCGGCCCCAGCGGCATTCTGCAGGTGACCGATTGCGATCGGGGCCAGCGTTATCGCATCACCTTCTTTCCCGATGTGTCCACCGACCATGTGCGTGCCCTGTATGCCTCTTATGAGGGTGTCATTGCAGGCCTGGAAGGCTGGTTGCGCGCTGAATGGGCCGGGTTTCAGCCGCAGTGGGCGGAGTTTTCCAGCGCCGGGTTTCTGGACCGTTACGGGCAGTTGCAACAGGCCGATTGGCGTGGACTCGAGAAAGCCCTGAATGACGTTTGGGACGACATCAAACAGGTATTCGCCCTCCTCGCTGACTTGCAGGCCAACAGTGAAAAATTGCTGGAATACCTCAGCGAGGCCGAGTTGGAGGCGTTATTGAATGCCTCCAGCTCGGCCATCGCCAACGGCTTGCTGATCCTCAGTGACGAACCCCTTCTGTTTATTCATCTGGCCGCGTTCACCAGTTGGTTGAAGATGCTGCCGCCGCAATACCTGGCCGAAGTGGTGGCCGAGGTGCGGGTCGAACTGCTGATCAGTTTTCTGCTGATGGGGTTGTCGGGTGGTGTCGGCGTGCCGCTGCGCTTGAGCAGCAAAGTGCTGGCGAAGGTCAAGTCGCCGCGCGCGCGGGAATGGCTGGCGGCTTCGGCTTTGCGACTCGCGGAATTAACGTCAGCGCCGGAACTGAACAAACATGCGGGCGCGTTGAAGCCGCTGATGTTTCACGCGCGTGACGTTGAGTTGAAACCGACACCGTCGATACCGCTGAACATTCGTCAGGCCGACTCGCTGGTGTTGACGGTGCCGAATCCGGCGCCTGTTGTGCGGAACAAGCCTGGCGGTTCGAGCCGGATCGAGCGGCATGAGCCGCATGACGATTCTCCGGATCAGGCGAAAAACCCTAACGGTGACAGCGCTGATTGCGTGCCCTTCACCTGCACCAATGGTTGTCCGGTGTCGATGGTCACCGGTGAAGAGTTACTGACCCTGACTGATGCGGTGCTCGATGGCGTGTTGCCGTTTGAGTTCAGCCGGTTGTATCGCTCCAGTGCCGCCGAAATCGATGTTGGGTTGGGCTTTGGCTGGAGCCATTCGCTGGCGCATCGGCTGGAGTTTTTCGCTGATGAGGTTGTTTGGGTCGATCACGAAAACCGTCGAACACAGTTTCCGTTGCCGAATAGCGAGCGACCGGCGATTCACAACAGCCTGTCACGGACAGCGATTTTTCTGGGTGATGAGCCGGAGGAACTGATCCTCGCATTGGCCGGCGAAACGGCGCGGTTTTATCACTTTCGTGCAGGACGGCTGACGGCAATCAGCGATGCCTACGGCAATCGTCTGACGGTGCAGCGCGATCGGTCTGACCGGGTGCAGCGCCTGGACAACGGCGCCGGGCGTTCGCTGCTGTTGCGCTATGACCGGGCGCAGTTGTTGGGTGTCGATTATCAGGTGTTTCGCGACGGTGCCTGGAGCACTGAACAAGCGCTGGTCAGCTATCGCTATGACGCCTATCAGCACCTGATCGAAGCCAGCAACGCCGTCGGTGACAGCGAGCGTTACGACTACGACGACGCTCACGTGATCCTGCAGCGGCAACTGGCGGGCGGCGCGAGTTTTTTCTGGGAGTGGGAGCGGTCGGGGAAGGCTGCCCGTTGCGTGCGCCATTGGGCGTCGTTTTCGCAGATGAACACGCGTTACGTCTGGGCGGACGACGGCAGTGTTGCGGTGCATTACGTCGATGGCACCGAAGAGACATTCGTCCACGATGAGCGTGCGCGATTGGTGCGCAAGGTCGAGGCGGATGGTGGTGAGCAGCTCAAGGCTTATGACTCATCGGGCCGTTTGATCGCCGAGCAGGATGCCTTGGGCGCGGTCACCGAATACCGCTACGACGAAGTCGGACAGCTGGTGGCGCTGATTCCACCTGTTGATGCGCCCACGTCCTACGAGTATCGCAACGGTTTCCTGCATCGGCGTTCACGCGGTGACGCGGTATGGATCTATCGGCGCAATGCCGAGGGCGATGTCACCGAAGCGGTCGACCCCGATGGCCAGGTCACCCATTACTACTACGACACCCGGGGTCAGTTGCTGTCGATTCGTTACCCGGACAGCAGCCGGCATCGCTTGGTCTGGAATAGCCTCGGCCAACTCATTGAAGAGACCTTGCCCGACGGCGGCGTGCGGCGTTTTTCCTACGATGCGCTGGGGCGGCGGACCACGACTGCGGACGAACACGGTGCGGTCACCCGACAACATTGGGATGCCGTTGGCCGACTGATCCAGACGACGTTTCCTGACGGTGCGACCCGCGCCTACAGCTACGGCGCTTACGGCCAGGTGACCGCCGAGCGCGATGAACTGGGGCGCATTACTCGTTATGAATATGACGACGATCTGCATCTGGTCTCGCGGCGGATCAACCCCGACGGCACGCAGGTGCAGTACCGCTACGACCATGCGCAACTGCTGCTCACCGAGATTGAAAACGAATCCGGGGAAAAGTATCGCCTGGACTACACGCCGACCGGGCTGATTCGTCAGGAAAGCGGTTTTGAAGGCCGGCGCACGGCGTACGCCTACGACCTCAACGGCCATCTGCTGGAGAAGACCGAGTTCGGGGATGACGGCTCGCAACTGGTCACTGCCTATGCACGCGATGCTGCCGGGCGCCTGTTAATCAAGACCCTGCCCGACGGCATCAAGGTCACCTATCAATACGACCGCCTTGGCCGTTTGATCGGTGTCGACGATGGCCAGAACCATCCGCTGGCCTTCGAGTACGACCGTCAGGACCGCTTGATCACCGAGCATCAGGGCTGGGGCACCCTGCGTTACCGCTACGACGCCTGCGGCCAGCTCAAACGCCTGCGCCTGCCGGACAACAGCGTGCTCGACTACCGCCACGCCAAGGGTGGCGCGCTGACCGACATCGACCTCAACGGCACGCCGCTGACCCGTCACGTCTACCAGTCCGGACGCGAACGGCAACGCCAACAAGGTTTGCTGCTCAGCGAATATACCTACGACGATCAAGGACGATTACTCGCCCACGCCGTAGGCCATCAGCGCGCTGCGCTGTACCGCCGCGATTATGCCTACAGCGCCAACGGCAATCTCGCGCACATCGCCGACAGCCGCCACGGCCAGCGCACCTACGGCTACGACACCCTCGACCGCCTCATTCGCGTACGCCATTCCCGCGACGAACTGCCGGAAAGCTTCGCCCACGACCCGGCCGGCAACCTGCTGATGCAGGACCGCCCCGGCCCGAGCCGGATCAAGGGCAATCGCCTGCTGATGCAGGGCGACCGTCACTACGATTACGACGCTTTCGGCAACCTGATCCGCGAACGCCGCGGCCGCGCGCAGACCCTCGTCACCGAATACCGCTACGACAGCCAACACCGCCTGATCGGCCTGACCCGCCCCGACGGCCAGACCGCGTCCTACCAATACGACGCCTTTGGCCGACGCATCCGCAAAACCGTCGGCGACGCCACCACCGAGTTCTTCTGGCAAGGCGACCACCTCGTCGCCGAAAGCAGCGAAAGCGAATACCGCAGCTACATCTACGAACCCGGCACCTTCCGCCCCCTCGCGCTGCTCGACGGCAAAGGCCCGAAAAAAGCCTGCCCGTTCTACTACCAGCTCGACCACCTCGGCACCCCACAGGAACTCACCGACTACAGCGGCGACATCGTCTGGTCAGCGCAATACGACGCCTACGGCAAAGTCGCCGCACTGACCCTGGCCGGCGAGGACTACCTGAACCAGCCGCTGCGTTTCCAAGGGCAGTATTTCGATGCGGAGAGTGGCCTGCATTACAACCGGCACCGGTATTACGACCCGCGGCTGGGACGGTATCTGACGCCGGATCCGATCAAATTGGCCGGTGGGTTGAATCAGTACCAGTACGTGCCGAATCCGACGGGGTGGGTGGATCCGTTGGGGTTGAGTTCCAATTGCCCACCCAAAGGCCGAAAATCGATCAATTGTTCAAAACCTGATGATGTTGAGCTACCACAGGTTTCCAGACGCGGTGCATTCAGGCAGGCAAAAGTTGATGCAGGAATACCGAAAGGACAACAGCCTGACATTCAAATTGATGAGGTAAGTGGCAGGCAGAAGCAGTTCACCTATGTCAACATGACGGATAGAAAAGGCAATAACATTCTAGACGGCAGTGGAAAGCCGATTACAACCAGAGAATATAGATTCATCCGAGAGGATGGTTTTATATTGACACTCCAAGACCACTCAGCGGGACATAAGTATGGAGATATGAATAACCGAGGAGATCAAGGACCTCACATAAACATACGACCCGCAGATGACACGCGCAATGGCAAAGTAAAAAACACGAACGATCATTATCCATTCAAGGGACGCTAATGAAATACTGGAATGAGATAGAAGGCAGCAAATTCTTCAACATGGTATTCAGCAGGAATATACCCATTGGGGAGGTCAAGCTATTTGCCTTAAACATCGACAACAATCTTTCAATATTGACCTTGGCATTTGATATCAAAGAAACTCCGGACACTCCCCCGAAAAAATGGGAACCCATGGGATACAATGCGTGCCGAATCGGACTAACATGCGGTGAAATTAGAGACTTGACGACATCCAACATTCCAACTCAAAAAAACTTAAATCTATCCATACAAAGCATTGGGGACAGATATATGATTTCCGCGGTATCAAGCACTTCGAATGTAACATTTACCACATCATCATTAAGACTGAGAGAACCTAGCGTATATTTAACAGACTTACCTTTCTGAATTTCATTGATCGACGAGCTTTCTGTTGCCGTGAGGCATCGTAAAACTTTATGCATATACCGAAACCAGTTCAACATTCACTAGCTCAGCATAAATCCAGACAGGTTAAAAAGCTCTAAACTTGAGATTCAGACACCTCACATTTCTAGTACGATAAAAAATCGCCTCTACCTGATTCGCTTCACCAACTTCCAATACTGACGAGCAGCCTTTTTGAGTCACCAATACCTCTGTAGGGCCTGTTGAACTCAGGCCCTTGAAATCGGAGTCACACTCTCAAATCTTCACGAACAGCCGATCACTGCTCATCCTCATCCTCTTCATACTCCATATCCGCCTCATCCGAATCATTCAACGGCACTGTCGCATCATCCATCAGCGACCCCGGATCCTCATTCCCCGGATCATTGATAAACGGCAATCCACTCGAGCCTTTCTCTTCCTTGCCCTCAGTTTCGGGAGTCATGGCAAACCTCATCATCTCGTGGCGTGTATAACGTTCGAAAGGCCCTACGGCCAATCGTTCCGGAGTCCGGCGAGCAAATACAAAAAACCCGGCAAAATGCCGGGTTTCTGCTGAACCACTTGTCAATGATGGCGATTCTTGTGTTTGTTCTTGTGTTTGTGGCCACCACCGGAGTGAGATCCGCCATCGTCGCCCAGGTTATTGCCGACCGCACCGCCGGCCGCGCCGCCCAACCCCGCACCGACCGCCGATCCGGTTGATCCGCCGAGGCTATTACCGACCACTGAGCCACCCGCAGCACCTAGACCACCACCAATGGCAGCCTCGGTGCGATTGCGCTTATTCGCACCAACAGCACTACCCGCCGCGCCACCTACACCAGCACCAACCGCTGCACCGGTGCTGCCGCCAAGCTGACCGCCGACTACGTTGCCCAGTACGCCACCCAATCCACCGCCCACGGCAGCCGAGCCATCCCCGGCGGCCATCGCACCTTGGGTGACCAGCAATCCGAAAAACAGTGCAGATAATGACAAGCGCATATGAACCTCACAGTTCCCGAAGCGGGACAGTCGGCCCGGACAAGGACCTATGTACGATTGGAGACGCAAACGGGAAAAACGTTCAGCCATGAAAAAGCCCGGCATCAAGCCGGGCTTTGTCTGACAAACGATCAAATGATCGATCTCAGTGACGCTTATGACCTTTGGACAAATTGCTACCAACCGCGCCGCCAGCTGCACCGCCCAAGCCTGCACCAATCGTGGCGCCGGTTCTGCCGCCCAGGCTGTTGCCGATCACCGAACCACCGGCCGCGCCAACACCGCCGCCAATGGCCGCTTTAGTCCGGCTCCCCTTGCGCGCGGCCATTGCGCTGCCCGCCGCGCCTGCTACACCAGCGCCAATGGCTGCGCCAGTGCTGCCGCCCATTTTCTGGCCGACGACATTACCCAATGCGCCACCCAGACCACCGCCCAGCGCCGCAGTACCATCACCCGCAGCCATTGCACCTTGAGCAACCAGAAGGCCCAGAACCAGAGCCGGCAGTGTTAAACGCATGACGAAAACCTCAAAATTGGGATGACAAAAAGGGCCGGGATTTAATGCCTTCGACGCGCAAAAGTCCAGCCGAAAACAAAGGCTTCGCGCACTCGGCGCCGATTGGACAGCGATTATGGAAAAGGTTTTATAACAGGCAAAAAAAAGCCCGCTGGGGAAACGGGCTGGAGACTTGCTTTCTAACGGATGGCTTCACCCTACTGCGGTAGACGTGAAAAGTTTGTGAAAGCTCAGCGAATTCTTTGCCATCGCCTGTAAGAGATTTCTTCACTCGTTCAGCCATAAAAAACCCCGTTCAATGACGGGGTTGTTCAAAAAAAGTTTATTTTCTGACTCGCGCGGTGACCTTGGGCAAGAATTTTGCCTTTGGTCCTTTCGGTGCCGTGGATTTGATCTTGCCGGTCTGAACCGGATCCTCGCCAAAGCCTGCCTGATACTCGGTCTGGCCGCACCGTACGCAGTTATTGAAGGAAAATTCAGCACCATCGTCTTCGATATACGGATCAGTCATACCCTCGCCCCTTCGCAACAGGTCAACACCGGCAAACCCTTTTGCCTGAAAAAATATCGACCTCCAAGGCTTTTGAGACTAGCTGGTCATTAGTGGACTTGTTATTCAGATCAGCTGATGACCGACGAATGGCCTACAAAAAATCAACGCGATGAAGTGCCATTGGCCCTACACCGCTAAGATTTCCGGAGACAGGCCATTGCCCTTTTTCATACAAATGAATTTCAAGGAGAGAACATGCAAATCAACGGATTCCCGAATCTACCCGTCGTAAAGCTCACGGACGAACAAATCGAAGCCGGCAAGGCTGGCGCGGAAAAACTCAAGGAAAAGATCGATTCCGGTGAAGTCACCATTAAATATCCGGGTCCAGGTACACCGGTTCTGCAACCAGGGGTCATTTACCATCCCAGCACGCCAGTCGAACCCAACCCACCTTCTGATACACCCCCTCTCGTCGCCATCGATACACCACTGACCTATGACGAAAGAGGCACCGTGATCCTCAAGCTACAAGGCTGATTAAACAGAAAGATTGAGCCCATTCAACTTCTGAATGGGCTCACACCCCCGTCAAACAAACTCAGCGCAACTTCACCGCCGTCCCCGTCACAAACACCACAACCATCCCGCCCTTGCCGCCGGGCATGCTGATCTCGAAATCCACCCCGACCACCGCATCAGCCTGCAGAGCACGCGCACGCTCCCGTATTTCTTCGGTCGCCTGAATACGCGCCTCCTTCAAAGCCCGCTCCAGCGTCTGCGAACGCCCGCCGAAAAAATCGCGCATACCGGCAAACAGGTCACGGATCACATTGACGCCCTGCACCGACTCGGCACTGACGATGTCCAGGTACGCAGTGATCGGTCGGCCTTCGATGGCATGCGTGGTGGAAATGATCATGGAATGGCGTCCCTTTACTGATAAATAAGCCGGCGATTGTAATCGCTCAACGCTGTTCTCAACTCGCCGCTAATAAAATCCAAACGCCAGAATGCACAAAACCCCGGACTTCTTTCGAAATCAGGGGTTTTGCGTACTAAATGTGGCGGTGAAGGAGAGATTCGAACTCTCGATACAGTTTCCTGTATACACACTTTCCAGGCGTGCTCCTTAAGCCACTCGGACACTTCACCGTATCTCTTCAAACATGTTCTGTCTGTCGAGGCGCGCTAATGTAGTCGAAAGCTTTTCCAATGGCAAACTTTTTTTCAGAATTTTCATGTGGTTAAGAGAAAAAGTCGTTTCGCCCATGGTCAGGCCATGGCAAACCGGCCAATCTTCGGTGGGCGCGGCCCTTCTATATAGAAGCGGAATGCCTCGCTACGCTGGGTGGGCCGGGAAACGGTGACTGGCGGGTCAGTCACGGCGCTTTACCTGGCCTGCGGCGGTGGGTAACGTCTGCCCATCTTTCTTACAAGGAATAGCGTCATGAGTGAGTTGATTTCCTACCATCTCGAAGACGGTATCGCGACCCTGACTTTGAGCAATGGCAAGGTCAATGCCATTTCTCCGGACGTGATTGCGGCATTCAACGCGGCGCTGGATCAGGCGGTGACTGATCGTGCCATCGTGATCATTACCGGTCAGCCAGGGATTTTGTCCGGCGGTTATGACCTGAAAGTGATGACTGCCGGCCCTAAAGAGGCGGTGGCGCTGGTAACGGCGGGCTCGACGTTGGCGCGTCGCCTGCTCTCTCACCCGTTCCCGGTGATCGTCGCGTGCCCGGGTCATGCCGTGGCGAAGGGCGCGTTCATTCTGTTGTCTGCGGATTACCGTATCGGTGTCGATGGCCCGTTCAGCATCGGTCTGAACGAAGTGCAGATCGGTATGACCATGCATCACGCGGGTATCGAGCTGGCGCGTGATCGTCTGCGTCGTTCCGCGTTCAACCGCTCGGTGATCAACGGCGAGATGTTCGATCCGAAAAGCGCCGTTGACGCCGGTTTCCTCGACAAGGTGGTTTCCGCCGAGGAACTGCAAGGTGCCGCCCTCGCCGCTGCCCGCCAGCTGAAGAAAATCAATATGCTCGCGCACAAGAACACCAAGTTGAAGGTGCGTAAGGCACTGCTGGAAACCCTCGATAACGCCATCATCCAGGATCAGGAGCATCTGGGTTAAGCCCGAGCCCCTGCCTTAAAGACAAACCCGACCGTCGTGTCGGGTTTTTTCTTGCACGTCCGGTTTAAAAGGCAGTAACAGCTCTAGGACAGGTCTGACAAGCAAGTCTGAAACATGCGCTTAAACATCGGCCATCTCCGGGCTCTATAGTGGCAATTGCCGAAAACAGTGCACATCCGTACACTGCGCCACCTTTTGTCCCGGCGGGGCCTGAAAATGTTGTTCGTGTTTCGTATGTTATTGATGGGCCTGCACTTTATTTTGGCGGGCGTGCTCGGGGTGATTCTCGGGATCTGCCGCCCGTTCAATCCGGACAACAGCCGTCTGTGCGCCCGCCTCTACGCGCTGCCGGCGATGTGTATTTTGCGTTTACGAGTGAAGTCAGAGGTCAGTGGTTTGATGAACAAACCTGACAGCTGCGTGATCATCGCCAACCATCAGTCCAACTATGACTTATTCGTGTTCGGCAACGTAGTACCGCGCCGTACCGTATGCATCGGCAAAAAGAGCCTCAAGTGGGTGCCACTGTTCGGGCAATTGTTCTGGCTGGCCGGCAATGTGTTGATCGACCGTGGCAATGCGCACAAGGCACGCCAGTCGATGCTGACCACCACCAATACCTTACAGAACGAAGACACTTCGATCTGGGTGTTCCCGGAAGGCACGCGCAATCTCGGCGAAGAATTGCTGCCGTTCAAGAAAGGTGCGTTCCAGATGGCGATTGCCGCCGGCGTGCCGATCGTTCCGGTTTGCGTCAGCAGTTACATCAAGCACATGCGTCTGAATCGCTGGCGCAGCGGGAAAATTCTCATACGCTCGCTGCCGGCGATTCCTACAGCCGGATTGACCATGGATGACATGCCCATGCTCATCAGTCAGTGCCGCGAACAGATGCGCGAGTGCATTGAGTCGATGGATCGGCAACTGCAAGCCGCCTGAAAAGACAACCCGCCCTGTGCAGGTTTTCTTTTGCCCGGTGAACTGTACAGATTTCACTGACTCTCAAGCAGCGACACGGCTAAGCTGAAGTCTTGTATTCCCTGCCACCTGCCAAGAAGAAGTGAATCACCACCATGGGTCGAGTTGTTGCTGCTGCGGTGTACAGCGCAGGCAAGAAAGTCACCAATATTACCCTCGACGAAGGCGCCGCCTGGGCCGCGAAAACCGGTCACTTTGTCTGGATAGGCCTTGAAGAGCCGGATGCTCAGGAGCTGTCCAATCTGCAACGCCAGTTCAACCTGCACGAACTGGCCATTGAAGACGCCCTGGAAAAACACAGCCGACCGAAGCTGGAAACCTTTGGCGACGCTTTGTTTATCGTCACCTACTCGCCCATCCGCGAACACGGCGTTCTGCAGTTCATCGAAACGCACATCTTTGCCGGCAAGGGCTACATCATCACCGCGCGTAACGGTCACTCGGCGTCCTACGCCCATGTCCGCCAACGTTGTGAGGCACGCCCGCTCTTGCTGGAACACGGGGAAGATTTCGTACTGTATGCGCTGCTCGATTTCGTCATCGAGAACTACCAACCGGTGGGCGAAGCCATTCATGCCGAAATCGATGAACTGGAACGCAACGTGTTGTGTAGCGCGTTGAACGAGCGTGACATCCAGAAGCTGCATGGCTTGCGCCGCGATGTCGTGCGCCTGCGCCGGTACGCGGCGCCGATGGTGGAAATTGGCGAGGAACTGCAGAAGCTGAGCTTCCCGTTTATCGACAAGAACATGCGCCCGTACTTCCGCGATGTGCAGATCCACGTAACGCGGCAGATGGAAGACCTGAGCACACTGGCCGATATCGCTAGCCAGACCATCGAGATCGGTGTGTTGCTCGAGGCTTCAAGGCAAAGCGTGGTGCAGCGCAAGTTCGCTGCCTGGGCGGCGATTCTGGCGTTTCCGACGGCGGTGGCGGGGATTTACGGGATGAACTTCCAGAACATGCCGGAACTGAGTTGGCACTATGGCTACTTCGGTGTGCTGGGGTTTATTACGGTGGGGTGTGTGAGTTTGTGGGCGAGTTTCAAGAAGTCCGGGTGGTTGTAGAGCAGACCGAGTTGTCTGGAACATTCGCGAGCAGGCTCGCTCCCACATTGATCTCTGTTGAATCGAAGATCTATGTGGGAGCGAGCCTGCTCGCGAAGCTTTTAGCCTTAGGCTGTTTCTGGCTTATGCGCCACAAAGCGCATCATCCATTCCGCTACCGTAGCGCCGTGGTGTTCCTGTTCCAGGCTCGCCACGCCTTTGCTGTAGATCTGCGTCCCCAACGCTTCCTGACGCAGATCCAGCAGCGCACGCGAGTAATCGTGGATGAATTCCGGGTGGCCCTGGAAGCACAACACCTGATCGTTGATGTGGTAAGCCGCAAACGGGCAAAAATCGCTGGAAGCGATCACCGTGGCGTTTTCCGGCAGCGCGGTGACCTGATCCTGATGGCTGATCAGCAGCGTCAGTTCCTCACGCACCGGGCTCATCCAAGGCGCCTTCGCCGCCAGTTTGTAGTTGTGGGTGCCGACGCCCCAACCTTGCGTTGCGCGCTCGCTCTTGCCGCCGAGCAGCAGCGCCAGCAGCTGATGGCCGAAGCACACGCCAAGCAGTTTGTCGCCGCGCTCGTAACGCGTCAGCAGGTATTCCTTGAGGGTCTGAATCCACGGATCAGTGCCGAACGAATCGGCCTTGCTGCCGGTGACGAGGTATGCGTCGAAGGTCAGGTCGTCGCTTGGGTATTCGCCGTGCATCACGTTGTAGACGGTGAACTCGGCGGCAATCGGTTGCTGCGAGAACAGGCGCTGAAACATCTGCCCGTAACCCTGATATTGATCGACCAGTTCCGGACGCAGGATGTCGGTTTCCAGAATGCAGATGCGTAGCGACATAAAAAATACCTGACACGTGATGGGAATAATGAACACCCCAGAGCCTGCCTTGAAACACCCTGACAAGGCAAGCCCCGGGACGCTCGTTGCCCTTAGAACATTTCACCTTTCGCTGCTTTATCCAACAGCAGCGCAGGCGGCGCAAAACGCTCGCCATATTGCTCAGCCAGATACTGCGCGCGAGCGACGAAATCCTTCACGCCGTACTGGTTGATGAACTGCAACGCACCACCGGTCCATGGCGCAAACCCGATACCGAAGATTGAGCCGACATTGGCGTCCGCCGTCGAGGTCAACACGCCCTCCTCCACACAGCGCACGGTTTCGATGGCCTGCACGAACAACAGCCGATCACGCACGTCTTTGGGCGAAATCTGCCCGTCGGACTTCTCGAAGCGCGCCTTCAACTCGGGCCACAAATACTTCTGACCACCGGCCGGATAATCATAAAAACCGCCACCCGCCGCCTTGCCTGGGCGCTTGTATTCGTTGAGGAGCAAGTCAATCACGGCGAAGGCCGGGTGCTCAATCAGCGGTTTCCCTTCTGCCTGTAGGTCTTTGGCGGTTTGCTGGCGGATATGGCTCATCAGGCTGAGGGAAACTTCGTCGGAGATCGCCAGAGGCCCGACCGGCATCCCGGCCTTGCGCGCTTCGGTCTCGATCATCGGCGCACTCACGCCCTCGCCGAGCATGGCGATGCCTTCGTTGGTGAAGGTGCCGAACACACGTGAGGTGAAGAAGCCGCGACTGTCGTTGACCACGATCGGGGTTTTCTTGATTTGCAGGACGAAATCGAAACCGCGGGCGAGGGTTTCATCGCTGGTTTTTGCGCCTTTGATGATTTCCACCAGCGGCATTTTTTCTACCGGGCTGAAAAAATGCAGGCCGATGAATTTGCTTTGATCAGGCACGGCAGCCGCCAGCCCGGTGATCGGCAAAGTCGAAGTATTGGAAGCGATGACGGCTTCGGCACCAACAACCCGCTGGGCTGCAGCAGAGACCTTGGCCTTCAGATCGCGGTCTTCAAACACCGCCTCGATGATCAGATCGCAACCCGCGAGGTCGGCATCACTTTCGGACGGCTTGATCCGCGCCAACACCTCATCACGCGTCGAAGCATCCATCCGTCCGCGAGAGACTTTCTTGTCCAGCAACGCGGCAGAATGTGCTTTGCCTTTTTCGGCGGCAGCCAGATTTACGTCCTTGAGCACCACTTCAATACCCGCCGAAGCACTGACAAACGCAATCCCCGCGCCCATCATCCCTGCGCCAAGCACGCCGACCTTCTGCGTCTTGTAAGGCGCAAAGCCCTGCGGCCGCGAACCACCGGCGTTGATCTCATTAAGTTGAAACCAGAACGTGCCGATCAGGTTTTTCGAGATTTGGCCGGTGGTCAGTTCGGTGAAATAACGGGTTTCGATCAGATGCGCAGTGTCGAAATCAACCTGAGCGCCCTCGACTGCAGCGCAGAGGATTTTCTCCGGCGCCGGCATCGTCCCTTGGGTCTTGCTGCGCAGAATCGACGGCGCAATCGCCAGCATCTGCGCCACTTTCGGATTCGAAGGCGTGCCGCCCGGAATCTGATAGCCCTTCACATCCCAACGCTGCACCGCCGTCGGGTTGGCCACGATCCAGGCTCGTGCTTTGCCCAGCAACTCCTCGCGATCCGCTGCGAGTTCATCGATCAAACCCGCCTGCAATGCCTGTTGCGGACGCACCTTCTTGCCTTCAAGCAAATAAGGCAGCGCTTTCTCGATGCCGAGCATGCGCACCATGCGCACCACCCCGCCGCCACCCGGCAACAGGCCGAGAGTCACTTCCGGCAGACCGAGTTGCACCGATGCATCGTCCAGCGCCACGCGATGATGACAGGCGAGGCAGATTTCCCAACCGCCGCCCAACGCCGCGCCGTTGATCGCCGCGACCACCGGTTTGCCGAGGGTTTCC
Organism: Pseudomonas sp. NPDC085632; assembly: GCF_044541255.1. Taxonomy (NCBI): domain Bacteria; kingdom Pseudomonadati; phylum Pseudomonadota; class Gammaproteobacteria; order Pseudomonadales; family Pseudomonadaceae; genus Pseudomonas; species Pseudomonas sp. NPDC085632. Next base: position 46,081 of record NZ_JBITSX010000019.1, read on the forward strand.
AGAGTGCGCAATTGCCCCTTGAGGGTCAGCACCATGTCGTAGAAGGCTTTGGCTTCTGGCTTGCCGACCTTGATCAACTCATTCAGGTCGCCGCCGGCAAAGAAGGTTTTCTTTGCCGAGGTAATGATCACCCCGGCAATGTGGTCTTTTTCCGCCACCAGCCGGGCGACGCACGCGGCCATGGCCTCGCGGTACACGGCATTCATGGTGTTGGCGCTCTGGCCCGGCATGTCGATGGTCAGCACGACGATAGCGTCCTGGCCTTTTTCGTAACGAATGGCTTCGCTCATAGCAAGGTTCCTTGAATTCGGGGCTCAGAGGCGTTCGATGATGGTGGCAATGCCCATGCCGCCGCCGACGCACAGCGTCGCCAGGCCATAGCGCAGGCGTCGCGCTTCCAGCTCATCGAGCAAGGTGCCGAGGATCGCGCAACCGGTCGCGCCCAGCGGGTGGCCCATGGCGATGGAGCCGCCGTTGACATTGACCTTGTCGGGGTCGACGGCCATGTCCTTGATGAACTTCAGCACCACCGACGCAAACGCTTCGTTGACCTCGAACAGGTCGATGTCCTCTACGCGCAACCCGGCCTTGGCCAGTGCCTTGCGCGTCGCCGGCGCAGGGCCGGTGAGCATGATGGTCGGGTCGGTGCTGGTAACCGCTGTGGCGACAATGCGCGCCCGAGGTTGCAAACCCAGCGTCCGCCCTTTGGCTTCGGAGCCGATCAGCATCAGCGCCGCACCGTCGACGATCCCGGAACTGTTACCCGGCGTGTGCACGTGATTGATCCGCTCGACATGGCTGTATACCCGCAATGCCGTGGCGTCGAAGCCCATCTGCCCGATCATTTCGAAACTCGGTTTGAGCTTGCCCAAGCCCTCAAGGGTCGATTCGGCGCGAATGAATTCATCGTGATCAAGCAGGATGATCCCGTTCTGATCCTGCACCGGCACCAGCGACTTGTTGAACGAGCCGTCAGCCCGCGCCCGTGCGGCTTTCTGCTGCGAGTACAGCGCGTAGGCATCGACGTCCTGACGGCTGAAGCCTTCAAGCGTGGCGATCAGGTCGGCACCGACGCCTTGCGGGGTGAAATGGCTGTGCAGGTTGGTCTGCGGGTCCAGCGCCCAGGCACCGCCATCGCTGCCCATCGGCACTCGGGACATCGACTCGACGCCGCCGACCACCACCAGATCTTCAAACCCGGAGCGCACTTTCATCGCGCCGAGGTTCACCGCTTCGAGCCCCGAGGCGCAGAAACGGTTGATCTGCACACCCGCGACGCTGACGTCCCAATCGGCCACTTGTACGGCGGTTTTGGCGATGTCCGAGCCTTGATCGCCAATCGGCGTCACGCAGCCGAGCACCACGTCGTCGACCTGGCTGGTGTCCAGCGCGGTGCGTGATTGCAGCGCGGCCAGCAAACCGGCAACCAGATTCACCGGTTTGACGCTGTGCAGGGCGCCATCGGTCTTGCCTTTGCCGCGTGGCGTGCGTAACGCATCGAATATCAAAGCTTGGGTCATGACGTCCTCGAACCTGTGCGGGGAGTGATTTCTTATGCCTCCACTCTTGGTCCGAGCGGTCATGTATTCAATGACCGCAGCGCTCAATGCACTTGACCCACACGCTCAGACGGACGGTCACCAGAGACCGGGTGAACCGGTTCAGGTCAGCGAGTTGTCTAGCCAGCGGGCGGCAAAGAAGCTGGCAATACGCCTCATGCCTTTTTAATCGCAAATCACAAAGTCTCCATATGAAATGGATCTAAGCCACGCGTGACGCGGGCCCTAAGGTAGTACATGTACGTCAGGGTCGTCGGGTTTTGCCGAGGCCGACGTTCTTCAACAGGAAGTGCAGCGCTTGCCGTCATGGATATGCAGGCAAGCATCAGGAAAAAACAATAAAGGCGGTCAAGCCATGTTCAAAAAACCGAAAGTTCGTCAAGCAGGGCTCATTCTTTTCGCCACGACGCTGTTGTTGATTTTGCCGAATCTGACCAAGGTCATCGGCTGAATCGAGCGGCAGGTGCTGTTTATCGCCACTGAAAATGTGACTGGCCCGCTACCCGGGCCAGCGTGGCTGTGCCAACCTTGGCGCACTCCCACGACATGGACGACGATCATTTGAAAGCGCTCATTGTGTTCGGGGTCATGCTGCTGAGCATGCCCTTGTCTGCCGCCCAGTTGGATCTGCAACTGGGCGCAAACAGCCGCACCTGGCAGACCGAGGATTTGCTCAAGCATCCTCAGGTGCAAAGCATCACCATCAAAAACGATGTGTCCTACAAGAAGGACATGACCTATCGCGCCGTGCCCGTGGCCGCGCTGCTGACCGGGATCAAACCGCAAGATCATCTGCAAGCGGTGGCACTGGACGGGTTCGCCGCCGAGCTGGCTGCAGCGCCACTGCTCAATATACAAGGTGCGCGGGCATGGCTGGCCATTGAGGACCCGGCGCAACCTTGGCCACCGCTATCGGAAGGCAAGCACAGCGCCGGGCCGTTTTATCTGGTGTGGACGGATCCGCAGGCGGGCAATATCAGTCCGGAGCAATGGCCGTTCGAAGTCGCTGGCATCAAGCGCATGGCGCCGGTGACCGAGCGCTTCCCTGCCCTGTTGCCAGACCCTGCGTTGAAGGCGGATGACCCGGTGAATCTGGGGTTTGCGCTGTTTCAGAAGAATTGCCTGGCGTGTCACCGGTTGAATGGTGCGGGGGATGCGCAGTTCGGGCCGGATCTGAATATTCCGTATAACCCGACCGAGTATTTCGGCGCGGACTTCTTGCAGCGCTACATTCGCGATCCGCAAAGCTTGCGTCAGTGGCCGCAGGCGAAGATGCCGGGGTTTTCGGAGGCGGTGTTGCCGAAGGGGGATCTGGACTTGCTGGTGGGTTATTTGAAACATATGGCTGGGCGCAAGGTTAAGCCCTGAGCCTTGGGGTGTTTTCACTGGCCTCTTCGATGGCAAGCCAGCTCCCACAGGGTATGCGCCGATTCTGAATCAGCGGCAATCCTGTGGGAGCTGGCTTGCCAGCGATAGCGGTATCCCGGATCTACTGTTGTTGGACGGAGATAACTGGCGTCGGCGAGACGAACACTTTCGCGTGCATCTGCTCGCATCCACCGCCCCGGCGCATGCCGCGCACCGGGCAGGCATCGAGATAATCCAGCCCCACCGCCAGTTTCAAATGTCGCTCCGGCCGCGCCAGTTCATTGGTCACGTCAAAGCTGTACCAGGCGTCATCCAGCCACGCTTCCGCCCAGGCATGACTGGCCAGATGTTCACAATCTTCGCTGTACAGATACCCCGACACGTAACGTGATGGAACGCCCAGACTGCGCGCGCAGGCGAGAAACGCGTGGGTGTGGTCCTGACAAACCCCGGCACGTCCGGCGAAGGCTTCAGCGGCGCTTGTGTCAACTTCGGTGGAGCCCGGCGTATAGGTCATGTGCTGATTCAAACCGTGCATCAAATCAATCAGCGCCGTGCGATCGCGCCGTTGCTTGCAGGACTTCTCGGCAAACGCGCGCAAGGCCTCGTCCGCCTCGGTCAACCGGGTAAAGCGCAGAAACGGCAGCGCCGACTGGCTCTCATGCTCGGCCTCGCGCAGCTCATCAATATCAACCTGACCTCGCGCACCGATGATGATCGCCTCGTGCGGTTCGTCCATGGTCAGCACATGCAGAATATTACCGAACGGATCGAGCTGCGCGCGCACCGGGCGCGGCAGATCGAGTTGCCAGCTCAACACGTGCTGACGCTCGCTGTCGTGGGGGGTCAGTCGCAGGTACTGGATGCTCGCCCGCACCTGATCTTCGTAGTGATAGGTGGTCTCGTGGCTAATGGACAGTCTCATGCAGCCTCCAGGTAGGAACTGTGAATGGCGTTACCCAACTGGCGCACCAGCGGGATGAATTCGGTGAGCCAGGCGTGCAGGCCTTCCTCGAGAATTTCGTTGATGCCGGTGTAGCGCAGGCGTGCATCCATTTCCGCCGCCAGACGTTGAGCCGGACGGCCATTGGCGCCGGGTAACTGCGCAAGAATCTGGTCGATCTCTTCGGTGCAGGCCCGCAGCGAGCGCGGCACATCGGCACGCAACAGCAGCAGCTCGGCGACATGCCGGGCGCCGGGCGCATCGCGGTAGATTTCGGTGTAGGCCTCGAACGAAGACAAGGCGCGCAGCAAGGCACTCCACTGGTAATAGGCATGGGCCGTACCGTCGCTGACCGCTTCGGCCTGATCGCCAGCCATTTCATAGCGGGCATCGAGCAACCGCAGCGTATTGTCCGCACGTTCGATGAAGGTCCCGAGACGAATGAAACGAAACGCATCGTTACGCATGATCGTGCCGTACGACGCACCACGGAACAGGTGCGAACGTTCCTTGATCCACTCGCAGAAACGGCTCATGCCATAGCGACTGAGACCCTGTTCGGCGATCCCGCGAATCTCCAGCCACGTCGCGTTGATGTTCTCCCACATGTCCGCCGTGATGCGTCCGCGAACCGCGTGCGCACTGGCCCGCGCTGCACCGAGGCAGCTGTAAATGCTCGCCGGATTGGCCGCATCGAGGGCGAAGAAGTGCAGCAGCCGTTCGGCATGCAACGCGCCGTGACGTTCCAGGTAATCGTCGAGGGTGCCGGTGATGAGCAGCGGCATGGCCAATTCGTGCAGACCGTCGCCGCGACCGTCCTGCGGCATCAGCGACAGCGAATAACTGATATCGAGCATCCGTGCGAGGTTTTCCGCCCGCTCCAGGTAACGCGACATCCAATACAGATCCGAGGCAGTTCTACTTAACATGGCAAGCTTCCTTCAATCCTCGACCACCCAGGTGTCCTTGGTTCCGCCGCCCTGGGAGGAATTCACCACCAGGGAGCCTTCGCGCAGTGCGACGCGAGTCAAACCGCCGGGCACCACGCGGGTTTCGCGACCGGACAAGACAAACGGACGCAAGTCGATATGGCGCGGTGCGATGCCGTTTTCGACAAAGGTCGGACAGGTCGACAGCGACAGCGTCGGCTGCGCGATGTACGCGTGGGGTTTGGCCTTGATGCGTTCACGGAAGGCATCGATCTCCGCCTTCGTCGACGCCGGTCCCACTAACATTCCGTAACCACCGGAGCCCTGGGTTTCCTTGACCACCAGATCTGGAAGATTGGCCAGCACATGGGAAAGTTCAGACGGGTTGCGGCACTGCCAGGTCGGCACGTTCTTCAGGATCGGCTCTTCGTCGAGGTAGAAACGGATCATGTCGGTGACAAACGGATACACCGATTTGTCGTCCGCCACCCCGGTGCCGATGGCGTTGGCCAGTACCACGTTGCCGGAGCGATAGGACGACAGCAGCCCCGGCACGCCGAGCATTGAGTCGGGGTTGAACGCCAACGGATCAAGGAACGCGTCGTCGAGGCGACGGTAGATCACGTCCACCGCTTTCGGGCCGTCAGTGGTGCGCATGAAGACCTTGTCGTCTCGCACGAACAGATCCGCGCCCTCGACCAGTTCCACGCCCATTTCCCGGGCCAGGAACGCGTGCTCGAAAAAGGCACTGTTAAAGCGCCCGGGCGTCAGCACCACTACGCTCGGATCATCAATCGCGCTGGAGCTTTTCAGGGTGTCGAGCAGCAGGTTCGGATAGTGATCGATCGGCGCGATACGTTGCGCGGCGAACAACTCCGGGAACAAACGCATCATCATCTTGCGGTCTTCGAGCATGTAGCTCACGCCGCTCGGTGTGCGCAGGTTGTCTTCGAGCACGTAATAGGTGCCGTCGCCATCGCGCACCAGATCGACGCCGGAGATGTGCGAATAGATATCGCGGTGCAGATCGAGGCCTTGCATCGCCAACTGATATTGCTCGTTGGCCAGCACCTGTTCGGCAGGAATGATCCCGGCGTTGATGATGCGCTGCTCGTGATAGAGGTCGGCGAGGAACATGTTCAGCGCTTTGACCCGCTGGATGCAGCCGCGCTCGACGACTCGCCACTCGCTGGCGGGAATGCTGCGCGGGATGGTGTCGAAAGGAATCAGGCGCTCGGTGCCCTGCTCGTCCCCATAGAGCGTGAAAGTGATCCCGGCGCGATGGAACAGCAAGTCAGCCTCGCGTCGCCGTTGAGCCAGCAGTTCGTCAGGCGTTTCGGCCAGCCAGCGGGCAAACTCCCGATAATGCGGGCGAACCTGGCCGCCGGCATCGTACATCTCATCAAAATAGGTGCGGATCATGCCGTACTCCTTGTCACCCGGACATACAGGCCTTCGCAAGGCCCGTGCCATCGGCATAAACGCTTTGATTTCAATCGGTTGGAAATACACGCCGCAGGCACCGCACCATTCCTGTGCGGCAATTGCCCCAACCGGATTGCCCCCGCTTCATTGCGACGCACCGCATCGCCTATCACCAGCATAGTCAGAGTTGATTTCACTGCCCGGCGCTGCTTGCGGATAATCCGTGCATTCGCTGCAAAACTTCCCCGCGCACAGCGCCGCGAAGTCGCCAGCTCAACTGACCTGGACTGCCCTCGCAGCCCGCCCCGCTGTAACCCTGACCGGTTTCCTCTCCTTATCGGTCTTCCCTTTTAGCCACCCTCTCCGGTGGCTTTTTTTTGCCTCGGTTTCTTGTTTCAGGGTTTTGCCACAGCGCCTTGCATACGCCGGAGACGACAACGGCCAACCCGAAGGTCAGCCGTTGCTCAACTGTTGATTCAAGAGATCAGTTCAAACGGTGACGGCTACGCACCTCCTGTTTCACACCCCAGCCTTCGATAATGCCGCCCAGCGGTTCGACCACAGCGGAAAAGCCCTGCTCGAAGTCGCCGATATCGTCATATGTCGCGTACATCACCTTGCTCAATTCCAACGCCCACGCACCGTCATCACGCACGCTGACCTGGGCATTGATGGATTCACCGCGAAATTTGCCTGCCGCCCTGCGCGCCCGCTCCTCGTCCGGGAAAATGGCGTAGAACTCGATGGGATGGAATCGGGAAAAATCGAAACCGCCTTCTTTCATGCGGCGCAGAACATTGCTGCTGATGTCTTCTTGATAGGCTGTGCTCATGAATCGTCCCCCTCGCATAGATGGATAGACTTTCCGTATTCCCGCCCCGGGCCTTTGGCCGAAGTACTACGGCAACGTGGTTGCACGCGGGAAACAAGCATGTAGCTGACAAGACCAGACCTTAGCGATCCGTTCGCTGATCTCGCTTGCAGAGTAGCCCCAAGTTAGAGCCGCTGCCAAGGCCTGGTGTGAAAGGTGACAGGAAGAGTGTCAGACGGGAGTAATGCTGCGGATTTCGATGCTGTTCTGGGTTTTCAGGCTTTTCACCCCGGCATCGGCGGTGCGCCCTTCCAGATCGTTCAGATCCAGTTCGGCGGCGACAGGAAGAAAGCGCTCCTTGATGAGTTTGGCCGCCCGCTCATGACTCGGGCACTCCTCGCACTCGAAGACTTCATTGATCGTTTCACCATGATCGTCCACGAAAGTGACTTTCCACTTTTGCATCGGTGCCTCCTCGATCAAACCCGCAAATGGGCTTACACCTATCTCGACTGTGTACGCCGAAAGTTGGTTCAAAAGGATTACAGCCGACGAAGATGAAAAAAACGACATCTGTCACTGTAGGAGCTGCCGCAGGCTGCGATCTTTTGGGACGCAGAGCGTCCCCGGCTGCGTTCCCACGCTTCGCGTGGGAACGATCAAAAACAAGATCAAAAGATCGCAGCCTGCGGCAGCGCCTGCAGGTTCAATATCAGTCGTTGCTTGGCTTGTTGATCGCCTGCAGCACGTACTGCGGCAACGCGAACGCGCCGATATGGATTTCCGGGTTGTAGTATCGCGTGACAATGCCGCTGCCGATGAAGCGCTGTTGCAGGGTTTCACGGCTGAGCTTGCGGTAGGCCGGGTTGGTCGAGCCCCAGGCGAAGGTCATCGAGCCACCGATGTAAGTCGGAACTGCGGCTTGATAGAAGTGCCAGTCCGGGAACAGGCTTTTCAGGCGGCCGGCGGTGGTTTTCACTTCGTCGATCTGCATGAACGGCGTGCCGTTCTGAGTGACGAGGATGCCGCCTTCGTTCAGGCAGCGGTGGCAAGCCTGGTAGAAGTTTTCCGAGAACAACACTTCGCCCGGGCCGATCGGGTCGGTGGAGTCAGAGATGATCACGTCGAATTTTTCCGTGGTGGTGGCGACGAAACGCATGCCGTCGTCGATCACCAGGTTCAGACGTGGATCGTCGTAGGCGCCACTGGAGTGGTTCGGCAGGAATTCTTTGCACATGTCGACCACGGTGCCGTCGATCTCGACCATGGTGATGTGCTCAACGCCCGCGTGCTTGCTCACTTCACGCAGCATTCCGCCGTCACCGCCACCGATGATCAGCACGCGCTTGGCGCTGCCGTGGGCGAGGATCGGCACGTGGGTGAGCATTTCGTGGTAGATGAATTCGTCGGCTTCGGTGGTCTGGATCACGCCGTCCAGCGCCATGACCCGGCCCATGCGCGGGTTCTGGAAAATCACCAGATGCTGGTGTTCGGTGCGCACTTCGTGCAGCAGTTTTTCCATGCGAAAACGCTGGCCGTAGCCTTCGTAGAGGGTTTCCAGGTACTCGCTGGTTTTGGTGACGGTCATGGTCAAGTGCTCCGATGAATGCGCGGGCGCCAATCGTGGGGACGATTGCCCGGGAAAGGCGCGCATTCTACGTTGCCGAAGATGACAGGTCGAACCTCACAACCACAATCTCTGTAGGAGCTGCCGAAGGCTGCGATCTTTTGATCTTGTTTTTACAATCAACATCAAAAGATCGCAGCCTTCGGCAGCTCCTACAGGGGTATCGCGGTGTTAGCTGATTCAGATCCGCACGTTGCCGCGTGGTCCGGCAATCGCCCAGATGATCAGGCCCAGTACAGGCAGGAGGATGATCAGCAACACCCAGACGATTTTCATTCCGGTGGTCGCGCCGCTTTTCAGCACATTGATGATGGCCCAGATGTCGAGGGCAAGGATGATCAGGCCAATCAGACCGTTGAACGTGGAACCCATGGTGTCGCTCCAGAATAGTGGCATGCACTTTTAGGATAGACGGTCGCGCGCAGGGTTCCCTTTTATTGCTCTCAGACGTGAACGGCGATCTTCAAGGCTTCGAGCGATGGCGCGGCGGCGATACCGACTTCGGCGCACAATTCCAGCACCCGAGGCACGTCATTGCCGAAGACCAGGACCATTTGCAGTTCGTCGTCGAGCAACTGGCTGAAGTTCATCAGCGTGTAACCGCCGTTTTCCTTGTTCATGCTGCTCATCTGCACCTGGATGCGATTGAGCGCAGTCAGCGCTTCGGTCTTGGCCAGTTGCTTGGGCTTGAGGTTGAAATCCACGCCCGGGCCGAACGAGGCGACGATCTGCGCAAACAGATCAACGTAGGTGTCGGCCTGAAACAGCACGGTTTCCGGCAGGCTGCCGACCACCACCCACTCGCCCAACGGAATCGGGAAAGTATCGTCGTAGTTGATGTCCGGATTGGCGGTCAGAAAGGCACCGGCATCGGCGTAGGCTTGCGCGGCTTCGTCGGCCACTTTCAGGATCTCGTCCTCGCCCATGCAGCCGGAGCTGATTTTGCTGATGAGTTCGACGAGTGCGGCTTTCATGAGGGCGGATCCTGTGGATTTGAATTTTGAGGGCGCGGAGGATAGCGCACAAAGCAAAAGATCGCAGCCTGCGGCAGCTCCTACAAGGGATCAGTGTAGGAGCTGCCGCAGGCTGCGATCTTTTGACCTTATCAGGCCTGGAGTTTTTCCAGTTGAGCGGTGGTATCGACCGCGCCCATGGTGCGCGCCGCTTCCAGCGCGGTCACGCCATTGGCATCCTTGGCTTGCGCATTGGCGCCTTTGCTGATCAGGTAATCAACGATCTCAACACGGTTGAACATCGCCGCCATCATCAAGGCAGTCCGGCCGTCAAACGACGAGCCTTCGATCTCGGCGCCCGCCTCGACCAACGCCTTGACCACCGCCAGATCGCCCTTGAACGCCGCACCCGCAATCGGGCTCTGGCCGTTGCCATTGCGCATTTCCGGGTCAGCCTTGTGTTTAAGCAGCACTTGCACCGCATCGACATGGCCGTAATAGCTGGCGAGCATCAGCAGCGTGTCGCCCTTGCTGTTCTTCAGGTTCACCGGCAAACCAGCGGTGACCAGGCGATCGAGCATCTCGGCATCACCGTCGCGCGCCTTGTTGAAAACCTGCTCGGTGAATTCGGCAGCTTCTTCAGGGGTCATCTGGCGGCTTTGGTCGGACATGGGGCAACTCCACTTTCGGTCTATCGGAAAGCCGACAGTTTCCCGAGCGAGACCGTGGCTGTCACCCCCTTTTTCTCAAGCCGCCCCATAGCCAGATTCAATAGCGATGTTTGCCCTGATGAATTTCTGCCAGCACTTCGTCAGTGACCCGAACGTAAGTCTGCGTGCCCGGCAGCCATGCGTAGATCGGATCATCGCCCGTCTGGCCCGGGTCGAAGCCTTCATTTTTTAGTCGGGTTTTCTGGTATTTGAAGGTGCCTGTGGTTTCCATTTTCACCTTCACCCGCAGAAATAACGGCACCGCGTAGGCCGGCATGCGCTCCCGGGCGAAGGTCAGCAACTCGGCGAAATCCAGCGTCGCAAGGGACTCTGCTGGCGTGATCGCCGCCATGCCGGCGCGGCCGTTGGTATTGCAGATCTCCACGCCATAAGCCACCGCCTCGGAAATATGCGGGTGTTGCAGCAGAAGATTTTCGACTTCGGTGGTCGAGACGTTTTCGCCCTTCCAGCGATAGGTGTCGCCGAGGCGATCGACAAATTGAGCGTGGCCGAAGCCGATGTTGCGTAGCAGGTCGCCGGTGTTGAAAAAACGATCGCCTTTGCTAAACACGTCGTGCAACACGACCTTGGCGGTTTTCTGTGGATCGGTGTAGCCGTCCAATGGAGCTTTTTCATCGATCCGTGCCAGCAAAAGCCCCTGCTCGCCTTTGCCGACCTTGCGCATGAATCCGTCAGGACTGCGGATCGGCTCGCCGCTGTCGTGATCGTAGGCCACCAACTCCCAGGCCATCAGCGAGAAACCGATGGTGTTGTCGAAGTTGAGAATGTTGGTGAAACCGATATTGCCGTCGCTCGCCGCGTACAGCTCACAGATGTGTTCGACGGCAAAACGCGTTTTGAACTCGGCCCAGGCGCCGGGGCGCAAGCCGTTGCCGATCATCTTGCGCACATCGTGACGGCTGTCATCGGCGCTGACCGGTTGATCGACCAGATAACGGCACAACTCGCCAACGTAACCGAGAGTGGTCGCGCGATAACGGCGCACGTCGTTCCAGAATTGACTGGCGCTGAACTTGCGGCGAATCGCGAAACCCGAAGCGCCGTTGACCGCCGAGCCCCAGCACACACAGAGACCCGTGGCGTGGTACAGCGGCAAGGTGCAATACACGACATCGTCGGGGCCCATGTTGAGGGCAATCATGCCGAAACTGGCGGAGCTGCGCATCCAGCGCCCATGCTTGAACACCCCGGCCTTGGGCAGGCCAGTGGTGCCGGAGGTGTAAATGTAGAAACACGGATCGTCGAAAAATACCTGCTGACTGCTCGGCGGATTCTCAACGGAGGCGTCGGCACTGGCGCTGATCAGATTGATATAGCCTTCGGGCGCAATGCCCGGCTGGCTGTAGGTGTCCTGATCAGCGACGAACCAGGTGCGCGGCGCGGTAATCGCCACTTGATCACGAATCGCCGCAAATGCCGGAACCAGCTCTTCGCCGACGACAATCGCCACCGGCGCCACCAGATTCACACTGTGGATCAGCGTGTCGCGGGTCTGCGAGGTATTGAGCAGCGCGCTGACCGCACCGACCTTGGCCAGCGCCAGAATCGTCACCAGCAGTTCCGGGCGGTTTTCGATAAACACCGCGACCACGTCGCCCTTGCCGATGCCCTGCCCGTTCAGATAGTGAGCGATGCGGTTGGCCCACTGATTGACCTGGGCATAGGTCAGCCGCACATCGCCCTGCAATAACGCCGGCCCCTCGGGGTTGCGCAGCGTCGCTTGCTCGAACGTCCAGCCAAGGCCACAGCTTTGGGTCGGATCCGTGACGTTGGCTACCTTCATGCCCTTGACCACCCGTGGGATGGCCTTGGCAATCATCGGCAGTTTGCGGAGCATCATGCTCCAGGTAATCGTGTCGCTTGGCGCGTGACTCATGACAACTCCCCGTTCGACCTTGACGTGCAGGTCGATGTTTTTATTTTTCGGGCTTTGACTTGAAGCAACCGGCGCATTCGAGCACAGGTCGAGGTCGAAAATACGTCAGCGCTTCTCGGGCTGTACACGCGGTTTTTGCAATGTTTTGTATCCGCTGATCTTTCGGGAGCCGTGCTGATCTGCGGATGGGCGATTGGTTCCGTCGAATAGACGATGATCCCGCAAAATGCAGGATGCACGATGGCCATTCATGCAGTTTGCACGACGACCTCAATTTTCATCAGTTTTAAATCATTGATTTATAACGATATTTTTATTTTCAAATGCTGGCACAATCGCTGCAACCTCCTCTGCATGCTTGCCATTCAAGTGCATACGGAGCTGAAAGACATGAGCCTGATCCAAGAAAAATTTACCTCCCTGTTCTCCAACTTCGACGTCACCACTGCGCCACGTCCCGATGGCGGGATCCTGCTGACATTGCGCAGCAGCGACGGCAAAGTGTTCAAACGCGCACTGACTTATCAACAACTGCATGCCGGCGACCAACTGTCGTGGGCGATCAGCGCAATTCGTCGTGACCTGGCGGAGCAAGCCAGTGAGCTGCCGCAAATCGGCATGCTGCAGAGCCAGCAGCGTTTTGCGCTGCCGACGTATCACTCGCTGTAATTTTTAAAGCGCTTTAAACAAAACAGGCCGTGAAGCATGCGCTTCACGGCCTGTTTTTTTTGTGCGCGATCTCCATTGCGATCGCTAACTCTTTGTAGGAGCTGCGGAACGCTGCGATCTTTTGATCCTGATTCTAAAAACAAGATCAAAAGATCGCAGCGTTCCGCAGCTCCTACAGGGATTGTGTGGGTTAGAAGGCCTCGGGTTCGATGCCGGTGAAGGTGTCGACGGTGATGTGACTTCCCAGCTCGCCGCCTTCACGGGCGAGGCCGCAGGTTTGCAGGCCGGCCGATTGCGCGGCATCGAGCTCTTCGACGATGTCCGAAAGAAACAGGATTTCTCCCGGATCTACGCCAATGGCTTGCTGAATATTGGTGTACGACTGCGCGTCACGCTTGGGCCCCGACGTGGTGTCGAAATACCCGCTGAACAGCGGCGTCAAATCCCCCGCCTCCGAGCAGCCGAAAATCAGTTTCTGCGCCTGAATAGAGCCCGACGAATACACAAACAGTTGATAACCCGCCGCGTGCCAGCGCTGCAGCGCTTCAACGGCATCCGGGTAAACGTGGCCTTTCAACTGACCGGCGTGATAACCCTGGGCCCAGACCATGCCTTGCAAGGCCTTGAGCGGCGTGGCTTTGCGGTCTTCCTCGATCCAGCTCAAGAGAATTTCAACAACCCGTTCGACATCGGCTTGCGGCGCATTGCTGTCACGGCGCACGGCGTCAAGTTGCTCGGCAACATCGGCGCGTTCGGCGTTCTGACGGACGAAATCCGGCAGGTGTTTCGCCGCGTACGGAAACAGCACGTCAAACACGAAACTCACCGCGCTGGTGGTGCCTTCGATGTCAGTGACAATGGCTTTGATCGACATCGAATCAGTCCTCCAGACGCGGGAAACGGCCGGCGATGTCTTCGCCAGTGAAATTGGCAACCCAGCCTTCAGGGTTGTTGAACAGGCGGATCGCCACGAAGTGCGGATGCTCGCCCATGTCGAACCAGTGTTTGGTGCCGGCCGGTACCGAGATCAGATCGTTCTTCTCGCAGAGTACCGCGTAGACGTAATCGTCGATGTGCAGAGTGAACAGCCCACGGCCAGCGACGAAAAAGCGTACTTCGTCTTCGCCATGCCGGTGTTCTTCGAGGAATTTGGCGCGAAATTCGGCTTTTTGCGGGTGATCGCTGCTCAGGCTGATGACGTCGACGGTGATGTAACCACGCTCGGTCATCAGTTTGTCGATCTGTTCCTGGTAAGCGCTGATCACTTCCTCCTGGGTGGCGCCAGGCTGAATCTTCGCAGCGGCTTGCCAGCGATCGAAGCGCACGCCTTGCTCGGCCAGGGTCGAGGCGATGTCTTCAAAGTGGGTCAGTACTTTGTTGGGAATGTCGGGGCTTGAGACGTGATAGACGGACAGGCTGCTCATTGGGGCAATTCCTCGGTATCGGCCTTGCCGTCCGGTTCTTGCAGACCGGTCGGGCACAGCATTTCATCAGGCAAATGGGCTACTTCCGGTGAAGTCAGCCTTGGCGGTTCATGACGCTGCGGGTTTTCAACTCGCACTCAAACAAAAATTCAAAGGCCTCGATCTGGCGCAGCGCGTCGTTCATCAGTGCGCCCCAGGTGTAGAGGCCGTGGCCGCGAATCAGATAACCGACGCAATCGGGATGGGCGTCGAGCCAAGGCTGCACCTTGGCGGCGAGGCGCGCAATGTCCTGATCGTTGTCGAAAATCGGCACGCGCACCCGGGATTCATGGGTCGAGATGCCGCTGAAGGCTTTTTGCAGCTCGTAATCTTCGAACTCGATAAAGTCTTCCGGCGTCAGGCGCGACAACACCGTGGCGTTCACCGAATGGGTGTGCAACACCGCGCCGATCTCCGGACGCCAGCTATAGAGTTGGGTGTGCAGCAGGGTTTCGGCGGACGGCTTTTTGCCCGGTTCCAGGCTGTTGCCGAAAAGATCGGTGGCGAGCACATCGTCCAGACCCAACTGGCCCTTGTGCTTGCCCGACACGGTCAGCAGCGCTTCACTCGGCGACAGGCGCGTCGAGTAATTGCTGCTAGTGGCCGGCGACCAGCCGCGACCATAAAGAAAGCGCCCGGCATCGACGATTTGCTGGGCGAGTTGTTCACGCGTAAGGCTCATGGCCTGTCCTCTTGCATACGTGTGGCAATGATAACGGCAGCAGCGAGCGCCGCGAGACTGGCAATACTAAAGGTCAATGTCGCGCCGAGGGCATTCCAGCTGTAACCGGAATACAACGCGCCGAGCGCACCGCCGGTGCCGGCCAGTGCGGCGTACAACGCCTGACCCTGCCCTTGCTGGCGCGCACCGAAGCTACGTTGCACGAAAGCGATGGCAGCGGCGTGAAAACTGCCGAAGGTGGCTGCGTGCAGAATCTGCGCGAACAGCAACACCCAAAGAAACTCGGCGAACGAACCTAGCAGCAACCAGCGCAGCGCCGCCAGCAGAAAACTCGCCAGCAACACCCGGCGCAAGGAAAACCGCGCAAGAATCCGGCTCATGGCCATGAACATCAGCACTTCGGCGACGACCCCCACGGCCCAGAGCATACCGATGGTGCCGCGTGTGTAGCCGAGCCGCTCCAGGTGCAAGGTCAGAAAGGTGTAATACGGGCCGTGGCTCATCTGCATCAGCGCCACGCAACCATAAAACGCCAGCACGCCGGGATTACGCAGTTGCTTGAGGAAACCCTCGCCGGTCGGTCGATTGCCTTGCGGCGGTTGCGCGTTCGGCACCCACAGACTGCTGAGGACGATGCCGGCCATGATCAGCACCAGCGCCGCCGGGTAGATATCGAGGCTGAGCCATTCGAACAGCCGCCCCAGAACGACCACGGTAATGATGAAACCGATCGAGCCCCACAGACGGATCTGGCTGTAACGCGAGGTCTGCCCTTGCAAATGTGCCAGCGTAATCACTTCAAATTGCGGCAGCACCGCGTGCCAGAAGAACGCATGCAGCGCCATGACCATCGCCAGCCAGGCGTAGGTCTTGCTGACGAAAATCAACGAGAAGGTCAGCAGCGTGCACACCGCGCCGAAGCGCACGATGGCCAGGCGTTTGCCGGTGTAATCGCCGAGCCAGCCCCAGATGTTCGGCGCCACGCAGCGCATCAGCATCGGGATGGCGACCAGCTCACCAATGCGCGCCGGACTGAAGCCGAGGTGGTCGAAGTACAGCGCCAGAAACGGCGCTGTCGACCCGAGCAAGGCGAAATAGAACAGGTAGAAACTGGACAGCCGCCAGTAAGGAAGCGCCGCCACGCCGGTTATGCCGCGACGGCTTTAAAGCCCGCCATCAAAGCTGACCCAGCACCGGCGTGCTCACACGCACATCGGCGTTCTGCCCACGGTGACGCAGCAGGTGATCCATCAGCACGATGGCCATCATTGCCTCGGCAATCGGTGTGGCGCGGATGCCGACGCACGGGTCGTGACGGCCCTTGGTGATGACATCGACCGGGTTGCCGTGGATGTCGATCGAACGGCCCGGGGTCGTGATGCTCGACGTCGGCTTCAACGCCAGATGGGCAACGATCGGCTGACCGGACGAGATGCCGCCGAGGATGCCGCCCGCATTGTTGCTGAGGAAGCCTTGCGGGGTCATTTCATCGCGGTGTTCGGTGCCGCGTTGTGCAACCGAAGCGAAACCGGCGCCGATTTCCACGCCTTTGACCGCGTTGATGCTCATCAGCGCATGGGCCAGCTCAGCGTCGAGACGGTCGAAAATCGGCTCGCCCAGACCTGGCATGACGCCTTCGGCGACCACGGTGATTTTTGCGCCGACCGAGTCTTGGTCGCGACGCAATTGATCCATGTAGGCTTCCAGCTCAGGGACTTTGTCCGGGTCCGGGCTGAAGAAAGCGTTCTCTTCCACCGAATCCCAGGTCTTGAACGGGATTTCGATCGGGCCGAGCTGGCTCATGTAGCCACGAATCACGATGCCCTGAGTGGCGAGGTACTTCTTGGCAATCGCACCCGCCGCTACGCGCATCGCGGTTTCGCGCGCCGAGCTACGGCCACCGCCACGGTAATCGCGCTCACCGTATTTGTGGTGGTAGGTGTAGTCGGCGTGGGCCGGGCGAAACAGATCCTTGATCGCCGAGTAGTCCTTGGACTTCTGGTCGGTGTTGCGGATCAGCAAACCGATCGAACAACCCGTGGTGCGCCCTTCGAACACGCCAGAGAGAATTTCGACTTCGTCGGCTTCCTGACGCTGGGTGGTGTGACGGCTGGTGCCCGGCTTGCGACGATCAAGGTCGCGCTGCAGGTCTTCGAGGGAGATCTCCAGGCCCGGCGGGCAGCCGTCGACAATGGCGACCAACGCCGGACCATGGCTTTCGCCAGCGGTGGTGACAGTGAACAACTTGCCGTAGGTATTGCCGGACATGCAGGACGCTCCGTGAAATCAAACCCAAATTCGTGATGCGCGCCAGTATACGCAGGCTAACCGAGTAGTTCATCCTCGAACCTTAGTGGTGCTGGCGAGTCCAACCGGCACCTTGGCGAATGATGGCGTGATGATGCTGCGAGTTTTGATCTTGAGTCTTACCCTGTTTACGGGCTTTGCCCAAGCGACGGTCCTACAACGCCCGGTCACTTTGGATACCGGCACTGGCGAGCTTTTCGGTTCGCTGCTGCTGCCAAAATCTG
The DNA here is from genome assembly GCF_044541255.1 of Pseudomonas sp. NPDC085632. Classification (NCBI taxonomy): domain Bacteria; kingdom Pseudomonadati; phylum Pseudomonadota; class Gammaproteobacteria; order Pseudomonadales; family Pseudomonadaceae; genus Pseudomonas; species Pseudomonas sp. NPDC085632. The sequence continues at coordinate 63,648 of NZ_JBITSX010000019.1, forward strand.
ACAGTCCGGTACCGGTTGTCCTGATCATTTCTGGCTCGGGTCCTACGGACCGTGACGGAAACAACCCCGACGGCGGGCGTAATGACAGCCTCAAGCGCCTGGCCTGGGTGCTGGCCAAACACAACATCGCCAGCGTGCGTTACGACAAGCGCGGGGTGGCCGCGAGCCTGGCGGCGACGCCGGATGAGCGCAATTTGTCTATAGAAGCTTACGCGGCGGATGCGGTGGCGTGGGGGCAAAAGCTCAAGGCCGATCCGCGTTTCGGCAAGCTGATCCTGCTGGGCCACAGTGAGGGCGCGTTGATCGCCAGCCTCGCCGCGCCGAAAGTCGATGCGGCGGCGGTGATTTCCTTGTCTGGCAGCGCCCGCCCGGTCGATCAGGTAATCCGCGAGCAACTGGCCCGCAGCCTGCCGCCACCGCTGATGCTGCGCAGTAACGAACTGCTCGACAGCCTCAAGGCCGGCCACACCGACGACAATGTGCCGCAGCCGTTGCAGGTGATTTTCCGCCCGAGCGTGCAGCCTTATCTGATTTCACTGTTCCGTCAGGATCCGGCGAAAGCTTTTGCGCAATTGAAGATGCCGGCGCTGATTGTTCAGGGCAGCAACGACATCCAGGTCGGCACCGAGGATGCAAAACGGCTCAAAGCCGCCAAACCGGACGCCGAATTGGTGGTGATCGAAGGCATGAACCACGTGATGCGCATCGTGCACAACGATATGAAGCGGCAATTGGCCTCGTACAAGGATCCCAATTTGCCGCTGGCAGCGGAACTGGGCAGCAAAATCATCGAGTTTATTGACGGACTTCGCACCCGTTAAGCGTTGTTTGCCCTCCAGTCCTGCAAAAAACGGCCGATAAGTCTTTGTCGCCAGCGCAATGGCTGGCGACAAGCAGGGCTTGGACAGGATCTCGCCGTTATGACTGATACCCCGACTTCACCCGACACCACCGCTGAAAAAGACGCACCGCCAGCGGTCGAGCTGCCGTGGGCGGATGTCCACGTCGAGCACCACAAGATGCTCCGCCTGGCCCCGCTGCAGACCGATCGCAACACTGGCGGGCGCCCCTTGCGCTTCGTCGAATTCGGCTATGCCGAGCGCAACAGCAAAGAAAAAAGCCTGATGCGCATGGCGATCAAACTGCCCGGCCAGCGTGTGCGCAAAGAGCAGAACCAGCTGGACGTGTGGGTTGATCACACGACCAAGCGTGTGCACTTCGGCCCCGACAGCGGCTTGCAGATCGAACCCATGAACCGCGGCATCGGCCGTTACATGGCTGCGCAAGGCATCAATTGGGCGAAAAAACGTTGGCCCACCTACACCGTCGACGGCATGGACTTGAACAACAAGGACGCGCTGAACGAGGACACCCGTCTGCGTCGCGATCATTTCCTGCGCGTGCATGGATTTGATGTGGTGTACGCCGATGCCCAGCACTTGAAGGGCAGCGTCAAGGAAGTGCAGGTTGGCGATTTGCTCGGTGACTGGAACAGCGAGAAGCTGCAGATCGTCGAGATTCTTGAAGCGGCGCAGATGCTTCAGCAGGCCGAGCAAAATCTGGCCGAGCAGGAAGTGAAGCTGAAGAAGCAGGAAGACAAAGTCAGCAAGTTCAAGCGTGAAGATGCCGGGTTGCGCTTCACCATTACTTGTCTGGTGGCGTTTGCGGTGTTTCAGGCGGGGTTGTTGATCTGGATTGCTACGCACCGGTAGATCAAAAGATCGCAGCCTTCGGCAGCTCCTACATTGGAATTGGTGTACACCCTGTAGGAGCTGCCGAAGGCTGCGATCTTTTGCTTTTAGGCTTTAAACGCGGGAGGCGAACAAAGCCTGATGATCGCGGCACTGCTCCGCCGTCAGCATGAACACGCCATGCCCGCCGCGCGCGAACTCGAGCCAGGCGAAATCGACTTCCGGGTACAACGCGTCAACATGTACCTGGCTGTTGCCCACCTCGACAATCAGCAAGCCCTTCTCGGTCAGGTGGTCCGCCGCTTCAGCGAGCATGCGTCGAACCAGATTCAGACCATCATCGCCACACGCCAGGCCCAGCTCAGGCTCATGCTGATATTCATCCGGCATGTCAGCGAAATCTTCCGCATCAACGTACGGCGGGTTCGACACGATCAGGTCGAAACGCTGCCCCGGCAAACCATCAAATCCATCGCCCTGCACGGTGTACACGCGCTCATCGACGCCATGCCGTTCGATATTCTGATTGGCCACTTCCAGCGCCTCGAACGACAGATCCGCCAGCACCACTTCGGCGTTCTGGAACTCGTAGGCGCAGGCAATACCGATGCAACCGGAACCGGTGCACAGGTCGAGGATGCGCGCCGGCTCGGTGCCGATCCATGGGGCGAAGCGGTTTTCGATCAGTTCGCCAATCGGTGAACGCGGGATCAACACGCGCTCGTCAACGATGAACGACATGCCGCAGAACCAAGCCTCACCCAACAGGTAAGCGGTCGGGATGCGTTCTTCGATCCGGCGCTTGAGCAGGCGTTGCAGATTGACCAACTCATCGTCTTCCAGCGCGCAATCGAGGTAGCTGTCGGCGATTTCCCACGGCAGGTGCAACGCTCCCAGCACAAGCTGCCGGGCTTCGTCCCAGGCATTGTCGGTGCCATGGCCGAAAAACAGATCCTCCCCATGGAAGCGGCTGACGGCCCAACGAATGTGGTCGCGCAGGGTACGAAGTCGGGAAGTGATCACGGGGCAGAACTCCAGAAAAAACGACTGGCGATTCTACCAGCCAAAACGCGTGACGACGACGCAGGAAAAACATCGCGGCGACGATAGGAGTTTTCTTTTTTTTGCATCGGTCATTGAACAGAACGTGTAACTTGACAAGGCTGCAGGCCAGTAACGACGGTGCCTACGATGGTAGCGATTCACAGAACCGCTCAGCCAGAGGACAATGTCGCAAAAGCCCCACCCCAAGGAGCCCCAGAATGTCCGTTCCAAAAACGATGTTTCAACTCAGCGGTCGCGGTTACGCAGCGGCCACTCTGAGCCATGCCACCGTGGTCATCATCGATGCCCAGAAAGAATATCTCAGTGGCCCGCTGGCCCTGAGCGGCATGGACGCGGCCGTCGCGAACATCAAACAAGTGGTTGCCGCAGCCCGTGCAGCCGGTCGGCCGATCGTGCACGTGCGTCACCTCGGCACTGTCGGTGGCCTGTTCGACCCGCAGGGCGAACGTGGCGAATTCATCCCGGGCCTCGAGCCACAAGGCGATGAAACGATCATTGGCAAACTGCTGCCAAGCGCATTCCATGGCACCGAGCTGCTCGATCGCCTGCAAAACCTTGGCTCACTGGATTTGATCGTCTGCGGTTTCATGAGCCACTCCAGCGTCAGCACCACCGTGCGTGCAGCGAAAAACCTGGGCTTCCGTTGCACCCTGGTGGAAGACGCCTGCGCGACCCGCGACTTGCCGTTCAAGGGCCGCGTGCTCAGCGCCGCCGTGGTGCAGGAAGCTGAAATGGCGATCATGGCGGACAACTTCGCCACCCTCGCGCTGACTCAAGACCTGATCTGATCTGCTCTGATGAGCGGCTCAGCGCGCCGCTCATCCGCAAAACCCTCTCATTTGCCGCAAATGCCATAGCCTCAGGAACAACCCGGTCAACTCCCGGTCGAAGGGCCGATACCCATTGAGGAAGGTCGGAATGAAGTTATCCGATGGATTTGACGCACGCCGCTTGCGGCCCAAAGGCCAAAGCAACTGGCGATTTCGATTCGGCGCGGCGATCGCGGCCATTCTGGCCACGTTCGGCGTGCTGCTGGCGATGGCCGGGGCGGCCAGCCTGCTCGGGCGCCCACCGGCACTCGGTGACTTGAACGCTACGCCGATGGGCTCGGCGATCATTCTGGCGGTCGGTTTGCTGTTTCTGTATTTCGGTGTCGCCCTGTGGCGCCGCTGCCGCCGTCGCGCACGGCAATCGCGGGAACTGAACATGTCCCCGCACCTGATGAAAAAACACGACTGAATCACCGGCCTGGCTTTTTGCCGGGCCGTTTTGTTTCGACTTGGGTAAACTGGCCGCCCTTCGCGGAGGCTGACATGCAAGACGACGATTTTTCCCTGTTCAAAAACGAGTTGCGCGGCGTCAAGCCGATCAAGCACGACCGCGCCGACACCGGCAAACCAAAGGCTGATCGCGCACAGATTGCCAAGCTGCGCCAGTCCGCCACCGTGCGCACCGACACCGCTACCGTGGATGGTCTGTCCGATCAGTTCGTGATCGACGTCGGCCCGGAAGACGAGCTGATGTGGTCACGTGACGGCGTGCAGGAAAGTCAGATGCGCAAGCTCAAGGTCGGGCAGATCCCGTTCGAAGGCAGCCTCGACCTGCATGGCATGAGCGTGGAAAAGGCCCGCGAAACCCTCTGGGCGTTTCTCGCCGAAGCGACCAAATTCGAAATCCGCTGCGTGCGCGTCACCCACGGCAAAGCTGTGCGCCTGGACGGCAAGCGGCCGATGATCAAAAGCCACGTCAACACTTGGCTGCGTCAGCATGCACAGGTGCTCGGTTTCTGCTCGTGCCAGGCCAAACACGGTGGTGCCGGCGCGGTTTACGTGATGCTCAAACGCACGATGATGGAAGGTCGCGACGAATAATCCCGTTACACCGAACTTGCAGGGTTGTGTCCGCCACCGTACCCTTGCCCTTTGCGAAAATCCCCACAGGTAGTTTCATGTCCCTGGAACAGAATTACACCGCGATTCTCGGCCAATTGGGCGAGGACGTGTCCCGCGAGGGCCTGCTCGACACGCCAAAGCGTGCCGCCAAAGCCATGCAGTACCTCTGCCGCGGTTATGAACAGACGCTCGAAGAAGTCACCAACGGTGCCTTGTTCAGCTCCGATAACAGCGAAATGGTGCTGGTCAAGGACATCGAGTTGTACTCGTTGTGCGAACATCACCTGCTGCCGTTCATCGGCAAGGCGCACGTCGCCTATATCCCGAGCGGCAAAGTGCTGGGTCTGTCGAAGGTCGCACGAATCGTCGACATGTACGCTCGTCGTCTGCAGATCCAGGAAAACCTCAGCCGCCAGATCGCCGACGCCGTCCAGCAAGTCACCGGCGCGCTGGGCGTGGCCGTGGTGATCGAGGCCAAGCACATGTGCATGATGATGCGCGGTGTCGAGAAGCAGAATTCGTCGATGATCACCTCGGTGATGCTCGGTGAGTTCCGCGAAAACGCCGCGACCCGCAGCGAGTTTCTCAGCCTGATCAAGTAATTCGTTACACGAAAAAAACCGGCATTCATCGCCGGTTTTTTTTCGTCCGTGAAAAATCGGGTAAGCTGCGCGCCTTTCTCAATGTGCACCGTGAGGCTTTCAACGTGTTCGTCAAAGCGCTTCGTGTCGGCCTCGGCCAACTGGTTATCTTCATCGACTTCATCACTCGCCCGGGCAAGAAAAAACGCCCCGCCGCTGTGCAGGCGCAAGTGGATGCCGCCGCGAAAGATCTGACGCTGTATCAGTTCCACGCCTGCCCGTTCTGCGTGAAAACCCGCCGTACACTGCGCCGCTTGAACGTGCCGGTGGCGTTGAAGGATGCGAAGAACAACGAGCAGGATCGTCAGGCCCTGCTGGAACAGGGTGGCCGGATCAAGGTGCCGTGCCTGCGCATTGAAGAGAATGGCCAGACCACCTGGATGTACGAGTCCAAGGTGATTATTGATTATCTGGATAAGCGCTTCGCGGCAGTCTGATGATTATGTGGTGATGCTGATGGCCACATCGCTGGCAAGCCAGCTCCCACAGGTTTTGTGAACGCCACAGATCACTGTGGGAGCTGGCTTGCCATTGAATGTGGCCCGCACAGACACAGCAAATTCCAGACAAAAACAAACCGGCCCTTGAGCCGGTTTATTTGTTTTCAGGCCGCTTTCTCTAGCTGCGCCCGACGTACCACCGCCGCCAGTCGCTTCAAACCTTCATCCAGCCGCGCCGGATCGATGTGGCTGAAATTCAAGCGTAAATGCCCAGGGTTGTTATCCGGTTCCGGAAAGAACGGCTCCCCCGGCATAAACGCCACATCATTGGCCAACGCCTCATTGAGCAACGTCCGCGTATCCAGCGGCTGCTTCAACGTCAGCCAGAAAAACAACCCGCCCTGCGGCATGTTCCAATCCGCCAGATCAGCAAAGTGCCTTTCCAGCGCTGCTTGAAAGGCATCGCGCCGCTGCCGATAGAACCCACGCAATTCGCTCAAATGCTGCTGGTACTTCTCCGTACCGATCCATTGCAGCGCCTGCCACTGACCAATGCGGTTGGTGTGCAGATCCGCCGACTGCTTGAGCTTGAGCAGGTGCGGAAACAGGTCCGGGCTGGCGATCAGGTAGCCGACGCGCAGACCAGGCAGCAAGGTTTTCGACACGGTGCCGGTGTAAATCCAGCTCGCCGTCTTCAGACGCCCGGCAATCGGTTTGGCGCTACCGCCATCGAAAGTCAGTTCACGGTAGGGTTCATCTTCAATCAGGGTGACATCGAATTCATCGAGCAATGCCGCGACTGCTGCACGCTTGGCTTCGCTGTAGCGCACGGCTGAAGGGTTCTGGAAGGTCGGGATCAAGTAGATGAACGCTGGGCGGTGCTGTTCAAGACGATGGCGCAACTGCGCCAGGTTCGGACCATCGGCCTCTTGCGGCACGGTCAGGCAATCAGCACCGAACAGCTGGAAGATTTGCAGCGCGGCGAGATACGTCGGCGCCTCCAGCAGAATTTCAGTGCCCTTGTCGATGTACAACTTGGCCGTCAGATCGAGGGTTTGTTGCGAACCGCTGACCACCAATACCTGGCTCGCCTCGCATTCCAGCCCGAGCGCCCTCGCCTCCGCCGCCAACGCTTCGCGCAACGCCGGCTCGCCTTCGCTCGTGCCGTACTGGCCGAGCGACAGCGGCATGTCGGCCCACTCGACCTTCGGCAGCATGGCTTCGGCCGGCAAGCCGCCAGCGAACGACATGACCTCCGGACGTTGGGCGGCGGCAAGGATTTCACGGATCAAAGAACTTTTAAGGCGCGCGACACGTTCGGAAAAAGCCATGGAAGTCACCGGTAGCGAGGGATGCAAAAAATGAGTCAAACTGGTTGACTGAAATTACGACAGCTTAAGCGAGTACGTCAACATGCTTGACCTTAAAAACCCGTCCAGTCAGCAGCAGGCGATGGAAGCGTTTTTCTTCGGCTATCAGGCGTTCACTGCCAAGGCTGATGAAATGCTCGAGCGCCGCGGCCTCTCCCGAGTGCATCAGCGCATCGTGTTTTTCATCGCGCGCTATCCGAATTTGAGTGTGAAGGAATTACTGGAGTTGCTCGGCGTGAGCAAACAGGCGCTGAACATGCCATTGCGGCAGTTGCAGGAAATGCATCTGGTCGACAGCGTGGCCTCGGAGGCTGACAAGCGTAAGCGCCTGCTGGAGTTGACGGCGGAAGGCGCGAAGTTTGAGCAGGCGCTGAGACGGGAGCAGGTGAAATTGCTGGAGCGGGTGTTTGCCGAGGCTGGGGAGGCGGCGGTGAATGGCTGGTTGGCGGTGAATCTGGCTTTAGGGAAAAGTCAGGCAGCCTTCGATTGACCGTTCTGGCTTCATCGCTGGCAAGCCAGCTCCCACAATGGTCTGTGGTTGTCCACAAAACCTGGGGGAGCTGGCTTGCCAGCGATGGGGCTCTCAGAGCGATATATCGCTATCGACGGAACTTTCGTAAACAAAACCAAAAACAATATTTGCTTTATTTGTACACAAAAGCATAATCCACAGCGTGCGAGTTCCTGACCGCATGGTCAACAAATTCGCGTGTGCCTCAAAGGGCCGCTGCCACCCCTCATGGGTCCGGCCCTGGAAATAACAATAAAACTCTTGAGGAGTACTCGCTGTGGAAAGCCGCAAATCCGAAGCATCGACGCTGGACCTCTCGCCGCCATTACGCAGTGGCTTGCTGGAACGTCTGTTTAAACTCAGCTTGCATGGCACCACGGTGAAGACCGAGCTGATTGCCGGTCTGACAACCTTCATCACCATGGCTTACATCATCTTCGTCAACCCGAACATCATGGCCGATGCCGGGATTGACCACGGTGCAGCCTTCGTCGCCACCTGTATCGCCGCCGCACTGGGCTGCCTGTTGATGGGCCTGTACGCCAACTGGCCGGTGGGTCTGGCGCCGGGCATGGGCCTCAACGCGTTCTTCACCTACACCGTGGTCGGCACCATGGGCTACAACTGGGAAACGGCGCTGGGTGCGGTGTTCGTCTCCGGTGTGTTGTTCATGATTCTGACCTTCTCGCGGATTCGTGAGTGGCTGCTCAACAGCATTCCCGTCAGCCTGCGCTTTGCGATGGGCGCCGGTGTCGGTCTGTTCCTCGGCCTGATCGGTCTGAAAACCGCCGGGATCGTCGTCGACAGTCCAGCGACCCTGATCAAGCTCGGCTCCCTGCGCGAACCGGGCCCACTGCTCGCGGCCATCTGCTTCCTGATGATCGCGATCCTCAGCTATCACAAGGTGTTCGGTGCGATTCTCATCAGCATCATCACCGTAACGCTGGCCGGTTGGGGCCTGGGTATCGTGCATTACGAAGGGATCATGTCGACGCCGCCGAGTCTGGCGCCGACCTTCATGGCCATGAACGTGGCCGGCGTGTTCAACGTCAGCATGATCAGCGTGGTACTCGCCTTCCTTTTTGTGCACATGTTCGACACCGCCGGCACCTTGATGGGTGTCGCCCAGCGCGCCAATCTGGTGAACGCTGACGGCCGCATCGAAAACCTCTCCCGCGCGATGAAAGCCGACAGTGCGTCCAGCGTTTTCGGCGCTGTGGTCGGTGTCCCTCCAGTAACAAGCTATGTGGAAAGTGCTGCCGGTGTGGCCGCTGGTGGTCGGACTGGTCTTACCGCAGTCACCGTAGGTGTGCTATTTATAGCGGCAATGTTCTTCGCACCGCTGGCCGGCATGATTCCCGCTTACGCCACCGCCGGTGCATTGATCTATGTGGCGATGCTGATGATGGGCGGCATGGCCCACATCGAATGGGACGAAGCGACTGACGCGATCCCGGCGATCGTCACCGCGATCATGATGCCGCTGACCTTCTCGGTCGCCGACGGCATCGCGTTGGGCTTCATTACCTACGTCGCGCTGAAGGCCGGCACCGGTAAATACAAAGAAATTTCCGTGAGTCTGTGGGTGCTCTGCGCGATCTTCATCGCCAAGTTCATCTTCTTGTAAGCGTCACGCGGTTCAAGCGTCAAAACAGCCTCACCCTCGCGGGTGGGGCTTTTGCACATTCTTGAGTACAACAAAAAAAGGAGGAAAGTGATGAGTCTGGAAACCTGGCTGCTGTTCAGTGGCGCTGCGCTGGTGGTGATCCTTATTCCGGGGCCACTGTCGTTGTTGATGATCAGCAACAGTCTGAATTACGGCCTGCGGCGTTCTTACCCGGCCTTTCTCGGCGGCGTCAGCGCTTCGATCTGCCTGCTCAGCGCCTCGGCCCTGGGGCTCGGTGCATTGCTGCTCGCGTCGGAAAAACTGTTCAGTGCCCTGAAGATCGTCGGTGCCCTTTACCTGTTCTACCTCGCCTGGCAGAGCTGGCAGCAGTCGCGTCAGCCCTCGGTTGGCGCCGAAGTGCCGCAAGCGGCGCCGGTGCCACGCTTCCGCACGCTGTTCGGCCGCGCTTTTGTGCTGGGCGCGAGCAACCCGAAGGACATCCTGTTTTTCGCCGCATTCTTGCCGCAGTTTCTCAGCGCTGAAACGCCATTTCTCCCGCAGTTGCTGGTGATGATTGCGACCTGGACTGCGCTCGATCTGCTCTGCAAACTGGCCTACGGGCTGGGTGCCCACGGTGCCGCGCGCTATCTGCGCAGTGGTAAGGGCCAGAGTTGGTTCAACCGGATAAGTGCCGGCTTGTTTGGTGGTGCCGGCGCGGCGTCTTTGCTCAGCAGCCATTGAAACTCTGGCGGGCTGATTCCTCCTGAATCAGCCCGCCCCGCTACACGCAACCTTGAGAAGCAACAGCCTCAAACTGCGGTCAGACGGAAGCGTCAGGGCAAACAACTTTCTTTTTTATAAGAGAACGTTGAACGCAACTTCCAGACAACAAAAACACTTCGTAACACTTAACATACTGTTATAAAAAATTCTCCACCGTTCGATACAACCATGCACAATCGCTGCACATGGATCTCCCAAAAACAGTGAAGTCCTTGGTCTGGATGGGAACACGGATTGTCTCTCATCTGAAAGAAGCAGATTCATCATTAGTCAAGTAGACGGCCACTATACCCTTCTTGAATTGCACCATTTCAGCTCTTTACTCGTATTACATTTAGTTGTTTCTCTATCAAAACATTGCTCCGCCCGTTGCAGACTATATTGAACAAGGAAGTTTCAATGTCAAAACCCATATCTGTTGAAAACACCTATGCCCGGGATGACACTGTCGAAGTGTTGGACATCGGCATGCAACGCAATGAACGCACCGCCGAGACGATCGACTTCGAAGCGACAAGCACCGATAAAACGACAAACACATCCGCCTCGACCGGCCAAAGAAAGCCCGGTCAACTCAAGGTGCTCGACGATCTGTTCGGACCGCTGAAAATAGGTTCGTACACCGTGACACGCCGCGCACTGGATGCCTTGGGGGCGACCATCGATGGGCAGCCGCTCACCGGCCATAACACACAGTTCAGGACGCCCAGTCGATCTTTCGTCAACGCCCTGCAACTCAGTTATGACGCCATCGAAAAGCGCATGAAAGTTTCCACGTTCGGTGATGACTATTTACTGCCTTCCTTTCTGTTCGAACTCGCCAGTCTGCGTCCGGCCACTGCCCCGCCGGTCATCCGCGAAGACATCGGGGCAAGTGTCGAGGAAAGCGGATACGCGAAAAAAATGTCTCGCCTGTTGAGTTCCGCCCAGACTCTCGATTTGCATTTGGCCTATTCAAGCAAGCGCAGCAATCCCAGCTGGCTCATCATCAAGAACCATTCGATGATCGGCGCCAGCGTCGGTATTCAGGCTTTTGGCATATTCATGGGAATTCGCGGCATTTACGATGCCGTGAAGAAAAATGATCAGGATGAAATCATCTTCAACAGCATCGGGATCGGTACAGAGGTGGGCTCGATTATCACCGACGTCGCCGTGACCAAAGTCGGCCAGCGCATGATCGAGGCCGGCAATGGCGCCTTGAAGGACTTCACCAGAACCCGCGCCGGGATTCGCCTGGGCCGTTCCGGCGGACTCATCGGCGGCGCACTGACATTGCCGTTCGATATCTACAGCGCCGTCAAGGAATTCAACGCCGCCAGCAATAAAACCGGCAAAGAAGCGATGGATCATTACGTCAGCGCCGGATTGAACATCGCCAGTGCCGCCATGACCGTCATCCTCGGTAGCGCCGCCATGGCCGGTTTTTCCTTCGCCGGCCCGGTCGGCCTCGCGGCGGGTGCGCTGATGGCAATTGGATCGCAGGTCTACGGCGCCGTACGCATGGTCGATGAAATCGATGACTACATCGAACTCACCGTTGAAGAGCGCTGGCGCACGGGATGGTTTTCCTTTGTGCCGTTGATGGACATAGACCAGGACATCAAAAATCGTTACGAACTGGCCAAAGCCAAAATAGAAACCGCCAAGCGAATGCAAGCGACCGCCAGACAGATACTCGACGAGACGCAGAAGGACACCATCGAAGCCGTCGTGCAGGGCAGCTACGAAGATCGCCTGAAGAAAAGACGCGAACGCGTGAAACACTGGTGGGGTGTCGAAACCATGCCGATTGTCTATGTCCCAGAGGTGGTCGGCCTTGACGATACTATTGATGCTCGCGACGGCGTAACGGCTCAAACCCCTGGGGCGGTATTGGGAACGCCGGGGGAAACCAAAGGTATTTTATGGCTGCTCGGAAGCGGCAGGGACACCGTCACCGGTGTCGCGCAAAAGCCCAATGCCTTTTATTACGATGAAGGTGTAAAGAATCTTACGGGGGGTGATAAAGATGACAGGTTCATCGTCCAGAATGCGGCGGATGACCTGGCAAGACATATCGAAAGCAGTGAGTTTTCCCGACTCAGGGGCGGTGCCGGCAGCGATACCTTGATAATGGACGGCGTCCCGTCGCATCCGATTACCGGCCGCGGCTACGACATCGATCTGGCGGCGGGCACCTTGCAGGTTTATACGCCGAACCCGGACGCGTCTGTAGTGGATGGCGAGACGTACGCCCTCAAGGCACTGCTCGAAAACTTTGAGAACGTTCAGACGCTGCAAGACGGAAGAAGCGTTGTCACGGGCACCGCAGCATCCAACGTGATGACCTCAAGAGGCGCGGACATCATCAATGCTGGCGCCGGTGACGACTTGATTTATTTGTACAAGGCAAACGCCAGAGCATCCGGTGAATCGGGACTGGATTATTATCACGTGGAATTGGCGGAGGGTTGGGTTGTCATCTCGGAAGATGGTGTAGACGAAAGCAAGATCTCGCTGGGTTGGCGAATGGACCAGATCGAAAAATGGGAGGTGGACAAATGTCGTCTTTCCATAGAAGTAAACTTCGACTTTCATTACGGCCGCACAAGCAAAATAGTCATCGACAACATCTATAAAATAACAGACGGCTGTCGGGTTTTGCACAATGACAAAGTGACCATCATTACCCGGGATGGATATAACCTGAAACCGGATTTTCCTGAATCAATCGAACACAACAACCCGGTTAAAATATATGCAGAAGAAATCAGGCGGGGACGCCCTGAAAAAACGACCATTGTTCACGCAGAAGTGTGCCATGTGCCCACCCGGCAAAACACCCACTATTACGTTCAACGCTACAATCCGCACACCCAATTCATAACGGGCAGTTCCCCGAATTCCATCAACGGCACGCGCATCTTTATTGATTACGATTATGCCGAAATGACCAGTGCACACGTTGCATTTGCCACCACTCCGTCCATTTTGATGAACGAAGCGGCGGACAAGGACAAGGTCAATGTCTCGTGCGATTTTCTGTTTTACTTTGGCAAGACGCTGTTGCAGATCGCCGGTTTCGGCCAGTACGCAGAAACGACGCTTGATGCTGCCCTGAAGAACGCTGCAGCCAACGTCTCTACCCACGGCTATATGCTGGTATTCCGGGATGGCATATCCCATACGCTGATCCTCGAAGAGAAATATGCCGTACCTCCGGCGCACTATAAACACAGCGTTGTCGCCAATACGCTGACCAGCCACGACTTGCGTTTCCCGCTTAGAACCAACCCCAACGCGATTTTCGAAATCCCCGAAACCCGCGCCGAGGAACTGGATCACGGTTCTTCCTGTATCCGGTTCTTGCCTGTAAATGAACAGATTGCGATCGAAAACATTGCCGGTGCAGGCGCCACCTATGTGGTCCATTTGGTCGAGAACAGAGTTTTACGGATTTCGACGCCGGGCGGCCTGGCGACCGCTAAAGTTCGGTTGAACAACTCATCGACCTGGGAAATCGATGCAACACAAATCAAAGATTTCAAAATCGTCCTGGCTGGAAATCAGCTGTACATCGGAACGGCCACCCTGCATCTGCCGCAATACGGTTCCGAAGATCTGATTGATCAGATTTTTGTCATCGGGCCAAAAGGCGTGGTACATACCGTGGACTTGACTTTCGACCGGGTTTATATCGACAGCCTCGACGCCAGATATTTTGAACCTCCTTCTACGGCAGGTTTGCCCGAGGAGTTTTCTGCGCTAGCTCAACGCGAGTTGAACGTGCGCAATATTATATTGGGCGACGGTACTCCAGGCCGGCTGAAGTACAGCATGGCGAACCGCAAATGGATTCTGGACAGTAATAAATCTCGAGATATAACTTATTCGCAGTTGCAAGTCTTACGGCGTTGCAATCATCAGAGCAACGCGGCGTCGCCACTGTCGCTGCCCGATAATTAACCTCTGGCCAAACGCCGTCAGCATACAAATAAACCGTCCTTCAGGCCGGTTTATTTTTTTCATGCCACGTTTTCCGGCTGCGTTCGTCGCGCGCAATACACAGCAACAACCCGTTGATGTACATCGCTAAAAAATCGATCGTACTATTACGCCTCGTGCTAACAAAAACCTGCCAGAACAAGGAAGTTCAGATGGCCACCATGATACGTACACCGTCACTGGAAACTGCGGAAATCACAGACGCTGTCGTCATCACCGACATGCGTTTTGAAAGCAACGAACATAATGCTTCGACGATTGACTTCAATCCCAGCGCTGATGAAACATCAAGCACAATAGCCAAAAGCAAAGCAAGTCAGTTACAACTCGCCGACTCAGTCTTCGGCCCGCTGCAAATTGGCAGTATCTCAATAACCCGAGCCTCTCTCGATGCCTTGGGCGCATCGTTTGACGGCCAGCCATTAAACGGCAGGAATACCTTCTTCCGGGCTCCCAAGCGATCGTTCATCAATTCGTTGCAATTCAGCGCTGCCGATATCGAACGCTATATGAAATCGTCAACGGGGCAGGACAGTTACTTACTAACGACACTACTTTTCGAAATGGCCAGCGAACGGCCACTAACGGCCCCGCACTTGATAAGAGAAAGTTCGCAAACCACAACAGACCATGGTAATTACCGCAGCAAACTGGTGAAGCTATTAGGCTCCGCACAAAGACTTGACCTGTATCACGCCAACCTCCCCAAACATAACCCCCGCTGGGTGGCAGTGACAAAAAGTTATGCAACCCTCGGCTCCAGTGTCGGCATTCAGGGTTTCGGCATATTCATGGGTTTGCGCGGTGTGGTGGACGCTATCAAGGCTGACAACACCACCGAGGTTGCGATCAACAGTGTGGGTATCGGCACAGAAGTCGGCTCCATCGTGGTTGACATTGCCGTCAGCAAAATCGCATCCAATATGCTCTCAGCGGGGCAAGGCGCCCTGCTGGATTTTGCCAAAACCCGATTCGCACTGAGACTCGGCCGTTCTGGCGGTTTGATCGGCGGCGCACTGACATTGCCGTTCGATATCTTTACCGCCGTCAGATCGATCAATGCCGCTGAAAATGCAACCGGCAAAGAAGCCATGGATCATTACGTAAGTGCCGGGCTGAGTATTACCAGCGCAGCCATGACGGTCATCCTCGGCACGGCTGCGTTGGCGGGGTTTTCATTTGCAGGCCCCGTCGGCCTTGCGGCGGGGGCGATCCTGGCCATCGGATCGCAGATTTATGGCGCGGTGCGCGTGGTCGACGATATAGATGACTACATCGAACTGACGCTGGATGAGCGCTGGCGCACGGGCTGGTTTTCGTTCTGCATGATGGAGCCTGACGAAGCTGTGCAGAATCGATACCTGCTGGCAAAAACCAGGTTTCAGCACGCAAAACAACTGAAAGAAACAGCCCGAAAACTGCTGGATGGCCAATTAAAAGACACTACCGAAGCCATTGTTAACGGCCAATTCGAAGTCAACCTCAAACCATCGCGGGTGCGCAAGCGCAACTGGTGGACCAAACAAGACAGTTGGGAAACGATACAGGTCCCCGAGATCAAGGGAGTAGACGACGTCATTGACGCCCGCGACGGTGTGACCAAGGACACACCCGGCGCAGAGCTGGGAACACCTGCCGAGAACAAGGGCATTCTGTGGTTCATCAGTGAGGGCGAGGACACCATTCAGGGCGTTGAAAACAAGCCAAACAGCTTTCATTACCGATCAGGAACAAAACAGCTGACCGGGGGTGAAAAAAATGACCGTTTCGTGTTTGAAGGTGCAGGGGAACGTCTTGGACAGCCTGCCCAGGCATCAGAACATTCGACCCTGAAAGGCGGGGAAGGAATCGACACACTTATCCTCGGTGGCGGCTATAACACGCGAGGTGCAGACAACAAAGGCTATGACGTCGATTTAACCGCACAGACCCTGCAGATAATCACAACCGATCCATCTACCGAAGGAGGAGAAAAACGTATCCTCCACAGTGTTCTGGAAAGCATCGAGAATGTCGAAACGGTCAGCGGCGCGCTCAATGTCGTGACCGGTTCTGCACAACGCAATGTCATTAATTCCCGTGGCGAAGACACTATCAATGCCGGATCTGGCAACGATCAAATCCATCTGTCGTATCCGGGCGCCATAGCCTCGGGTGAAAGCGGCATTGACGAATATATAGTCGAGCAAAAACAGGGTCGTCTATCCATCATCGAAGATGGCACAGAAGAAAGCATTGTTTTATTGAACTGGAAGTATCGACTGATCGACAGTTGGACAATCGAAAATGGCTCGCTGATCATCAGATCACGTTTTCCATTCACGGACGACCCAAACAGCCTGGTCGTCATTCGAGGTATTTATAAGAAACAAGAAAACCATTTCGCGCTTCAAAACAACAAACTGACGTTCCTGACCAAAGATGGATACTCTTTCAGACTCCCTGATTCGCCAGAACTGCCCGAGCATATTGAAAATGACCATGCATTCGAAATCCAGGTCATCGTCGTAAAAAAAGGAACACCGGAAAAGCCGATAATCCTCCACGCAGCTGAGTGCAGGATCGACCATCAGAATGAGGCGAGTTACTACCTGCCCCGATCACGAAAAGATACAACGTTCTGGCCAACAAAACGCACAGAGGCGGTAATCCGCCTGCACCTGGATTACCACATCAGTGAATTGACAAAGGTTGAAGCGCGTTTTGGTTCGGGCGAGTGGAAAGATAATCGAGAATTTTTTGCAGGCTGCAATCTGCAGTATCACTTTGGCGAAAACACAATAACATTCAAGAACTTCTCCTATGCAGAGGGTGGAGCAGATCCCAGAAACATGATCAGGATCTTGAGAACCATGGCCTTGCGTCCCAATTACAGGGCAGTTCTGATTTTTAAAGAAGGCGTTACGGTCAATGTACAACTAACACCAGAAACCGATGTGTGCCCCCTGAAAAGCCACAACCCATATGGCTTTGATCGTTGGACAACGCCGCTTAACCTGCCTTTGCCCCGTCGCAAAGACCAAATCCCTTTTGAACTGCCTGTGACCAAACCCTTCAAGTTCGACAAGGCAGGCTGCGGGTCGCTTTTTTCCTACCCCGAGCAAACCTCGATTCAAAACCTTGAAGGGACGGGTTCCACCTACCTGATTCATCTGGTTGCCGATATCGCGATCAGACTCTCGACACCGGGTGCCCTCGCGAACTCCCCAGCCCGACTGCCCTACTCGTCCACTTGGGATCTCGATGCGACAGCACTGGGCAAGGTCGAGATCAAACTGGAAAACAACCAGCTGCACGTCGGCACCTGCATTGTTCATCTGCCTGAATACGACAGCGAAGACCTGATCGATCAGGTACGCGTCATTACCGAGAAAGGTGTTGTCCATACCGTCGATCTGTCCTTCGACCGGATTTACATGGATGGCCTCGATGCACGTTTTTTTGCAGCGCCCGACCCGACAAAGGCCTTGCCCGAAGCCTTTGCAGCAATGGCCAATAACACAATAAAAGTGAGAAATATCGTTCTGGCCGACAACCGGCCCGGGACGCTGAGTTACAACTTTCCTGCCTATGGCTGGATCCTGCGCAGCGATAAATCTCGCGTTGAGTATTCCGATCTGCAAGTGATCAATTATTGCAGCCATCAAGGCAGCAACGTCTTTGCGCCGCCGCCCCTGATGAATATGCCCCCCGCTTAACGCAGCACACTTCCGTCAAAACCAATAACCACACGTGCACTCCGAAGTTGAAGTGACCGAACTTCTCCGTCGTCTTCCCAACCTGGATTTTCCGGGATGGAGTGCGCCTGAAAAATGCGGCGAGGCACTTCCGTGTGTTGCGCATCACCCTCAACGAGTAATTTCACATGGCCAAACCACCCAAGAAAGTTCCGGTGACAGTACCCGCCGATTCAACGGTTACAACCAGACCTGCGCAGTCAGGTTCCGGTAGTCGTGTTACCCCGAACATAGCTGACCCTCTACTGTCTGGCATCGATTCGACCACGGGATCACAGCCCCCCGGCACCGCGACCCATCGGCCGGCCGCCGTCATCGTCAATGAAATACCTGATACCTACAGAGCCGCCCGCAGTGCAATCGCCTGGCCCCAGGATCGCTTGAGCGAACTGACGCCGATTGGAGAAAACAGTGGTCTGTTCACCGGGCCTGATCAGCGAACCTACGCGCAAATCGGCAACGAAGGCCGGTTCGTCGTCGAACGGGATCCGCAGGGCAACTATTATGTTCCGCTGACCTTTGCGCCCGGTGTTCCCGGGCCGGTACTGACGAGGGCCGAAGGCCAGGCCAGTTGGCATATCCAGCGCCCTGGCTGGCAATCGACAGAGGCTCGGACCGGAACGTCTGCCACACCCCATTCCCTCGCCTACCTTGAGCCCGAAGACGCAAAAACGCTGACCAGAGCAGAGCTTGCAACAGGTGGACTCCGCTACAACAAGCTCAAACACACCTTCGTCGATACGGCAGAAGGTACGGTCATGGTCCGGAAAAACCAACAAGGCGAGTATCAACTGGCCTCGGCGACAAATAGAGACCTACCCGATGTTTTTCTTCAACAGATTCCCGGAACGGTACTCTGGCGCCTGAAGAATCCAGACTCGCCAACCATTGAAAACCCGCCTGCGAGCAGGTCTCAGCCGAGTGCCGACGCGGATGAATCGCAACCCGGCCCAAGTAAACGTGCACGGATCGACGAGCCCAACGATCGAGTATCAGCGATTCCCCTCGAACCCAGCGCCCCCGCCGGCCAGACACCGTTTTTCTGGCTGCCTTGGGGACATTTGAACAAACCATTGCTGCTGGAGTCCGTCCAGCTTGGCTGGTTTCATTATCCGATTGTGCCCGTTGGCTCCAACCGCTCCCCCAAAGTCTACTTTGTCCAGCATCCTGACTTTGCTCCGGCAGGCTTCGATGCTTTTGAACAAATGCTGCGCACAGCGCCCTCGTTGCAGCCTGTGGCAACGTTTCGCATCGGTAACGATCCCGGAGAAATAAACCCCGGCAAACGTTTTTTTGATGAACCGATCTCGCAGTCAGTTGCCAATGCGTTCCCTGACTTTTCCGATGCCACTGCCTATACCGTCGCCAGAAGACTGTATGAACTCGCGGACAACTCACCCGTGATTACCGGCACCGGACTGATCAATATTCAGGCCGTCCTGCATCAGTGGAAGCAACGACCGTTTCCCACAGCCCCTGCGTACGCCGACCCACTGAACATGCTATCGGTGGCGCCGTCCATCGACTTCAAGGGAAAAAAACTCATCCGCATGCCCTCGCAGATCGACGGCGAACTGCAACGACTCACCTTCGATCCACGCCGTTTTCCCATCGAATGGAATCACTACAAAACCTTTCCGACCGATCTGAACCTCAGACGCCTGCTCGGCGCTCTGTTGGTGCGCAGCGACTACGACGTCTTTCCCCTGACTTATGAGCATCGCATGCCGACCCTGGTATTCCGGCGCGAACCCCATGACCAGATTTACTTCATGAAACTGGGTGCGGTGGATCATGTCGGCCTGTCCCACACACCAGGCAATGAGCTGGCGGATCCAGACTTGCCGGCCAGGATTGGCAACGAGGCGTTTGCTGCCCTGACAACCGCAGCGGCAGAAAACAAAGTGGTGTGGCTGATCGGAGGCGTATTAAAGGTCGAGTCCACTCCGGATTCGGTGTTCGTTATCAGAGAGCGCTGAGATCTGCCAACTCGCACCGGCCCTGTCGGCGCGAGTTGGCCCGCCGCCATAACGCCCGGTAACACCGTGCAGCACTTACCCTCATTGCAATACATATGTACCGCACGCCAGAGACTTCTTTTCCCGACCATGGCCCCTCCGGAGTCACTGCCAGGCAACCGCAAAGTGACGGCCTGATCATCGGCCCCCGATGCAAACGACTGGATCAACAATCCAAAGGAGTCATTCAATGGCCAAGCCACCCAAGAAAATTCCGCGCACGCTACCACCCGACTCACACGGGACATCAGTCGAACATTCAATCATTCCTCATGGGGCGAATGCCGACGAAAGCGTTCATCCAGCTCCAGGCGCTGCCAACATGCCTGCCTCAGCTGACCTGTCATCTTCCAGTGCCTTGTTGGCCGCGCCTGAGCCGCGCCCCACCGTCGTTATTCACCATTTGCCGCAAGAGGCTTCACAGCGCCCCTCAGTCATCGTCCACCACTTTCCTGAGGGTTCAGCTCTTTCAAACGCCGCAGAATGGGTCGCCCTGCACTTCAGCGAACACCAGCAGGCTGCCGTTGCAAGTACCTCGACGAGCCAGCGAGCGCAGCACCCGGTCTTTATCAACGCCGAGCTGGCCAGCCAACTGAAGCTACAGCCAGACACCGAGGAAGGTTTTCGCTACGACAAACGCAAGAAAGCCTATGTCGAAATGCTCGGCGGTATGGTCATGGTGGGCAAAACCCCGGACGGCTGGCAACAGACGCACGCCGGGGAATCGACACCGACCGGTGAAAGGGTTGAACAGATCCCGGGCACAAAACTCTGGCGTGAAATCGAGGTACAACGACCCCGTCTTCAAGCCGTAACCGATCCGGTATCCACTGAACCGACCGACGCCCTGCCCGGTCCGAGCAGGCCCTCGCGCCACGACGAACACACTCATGTGGCGACGGGTACAAGCGCGCTGGTCGAACATCTTCTCTCCCAACAGAGCGTCGCATTGGACCTTTCCGCAGGTCAGTGGAAAAACTGGGGAAGAACCACAAAACCCGATTCGGGCGACTCGATAGAAATCGACGGACAACACTTCCCGATCGTCACGCAAAGCGTTAGCGCCGGTACCGAACTGGTCTATCTGCGACATCCGGGATTTTCGCTGGACAGCTACGACGCGTTCGAAAACATGTTACGTCATGAACCTTCGCGTCAGCCGAAGTGGGCACTGAAACTCCAGGGCCAATGGAAGGTTCTGGACAACCATCCGCCTTTCGAACTGTCCGCCGCCCAGTATGTTTCCAGCGCATTCAAGTATTTGTCGGAACAGTCAACCCACAACCTCGCCAGAGCGGTATTCGAGCGGGTCTCGCTGCCTGAAGGTGTGAATGCTCATGGGCTTTCGGCGATGACGCTGACGTTTCGCCACTGGGCGGATCGGATGAATAGCGAACCACCGATGCACGACCTGTCGGACCCATTGGTCATGTTGCCAAAACTGCCGATACAGCCCGGCCACCTGCCTGGCGGTGGATTGCTCACCCTGCCTGCGCACAATTCAGCCGTGCTGCAGCGGCTGGATTTCGATCCACAACGGTTCCCTCAGGAATGGGCCCCTTACGCCGCGGCGCCGACACCAGGAAGGCTGCGAGCCCTAATGGTCAACGTTCTGCAACACAGCGGTTACAACATCAATCCGACCACGCGCAGTCACAGCGAAGGCGCATTGATTTTCCACCGCCCAGGCGTTGCCGCGGTATTTGTCTTGAAACTGCCGCCTATCGCTGGAAATAAGGTCCCTCGCACCAGCCCCGCCGGATCCGAACTTACCGACCCCTCTTATCTGACCAGACTCAGTGCAGAGCACCTACAGAATCTGGACAACCTTCTGGCTCATACCGAACTCATCTATCTGGTAGGAGGCATACAACATGTTTCCGCGGATAACCCGATGCTCTTCATTGTGAGAGAAGGTTGAGCCTGTGCCGAACGTCTGACCGCACATCCGCAAGGTCCTGTGGACAAGCCACAGCCTGAACCCTTCCTCTTTCAAATAGCGAGATTCACTTAATGGTCAAACCACCGAAGCGAGTGGGCGGGGTTACTGCGCCCGATTTACATCCAAATACCGGGAACACCTCCCTCAGAGTCCCAGGCGAAAGCCGCGCAAGCGCAGAGTTCTCCGCAGATCTGCCGGGCGCTTCCGAGCGCCAGGCGTCGGTGCAGGTCAACGAGATTCCTGCCCCTCACTCACGGATCGAGGCCGCGTTGCGATCCATCACCTGGCCTGCCGATCAAGTACATCTGCTACAACGCCTGGACCCCGACAGCGGACTGTTCACCAGTCCGGACGGCAAGTTGTACGCTCATGTAGAAAATGAAGGACATCTACTGATCGAGATCCATCACGATGGCCGCTACCAGATCCCCTTCAACTTCGCCCCGCACTTGCCGGGCCCCTTCCTGATCAAGACAGAGCGCCAGCCAGTCTGGACGTTCGAGAGACCGAACTGGCTGACGCACCCTTCGGAGGGCGACAGTCCTGATGGCGCCGCTGAGAGCGCCTCTGCAGAACATCCGATCTATCTGGCTACCGACGCCGCAGCCTTGCTCTCCCCCCGCCTGCAGACACCGGACGGCATCCGCTACGACAAGCACCGCAAAACCTATGTCGATACCGCAGAAGGAACCGTCATGGTGCGTAAAAACGCCGACGGTGAGTATCAGCAAACCTTCGCGGCCGCACGCGAGGCATCGGCTTTATTGTTCGAACAGATTCCCCGGACGCGATTATGGCGCCGCAAAACCGAGCCAACCGATACTGTACCGGAGCGGTCGCACCAGGAAAAACGCAAAGCCTCAACCGATACGCCACAGCCCATGGCCGGCCCAAGCAAGCGAGTGCATCAGGAAGAAGGGACGGATGTCACCCAAGCGCTGACCGAGAGTTTGCTGTCCGCCCATTCCGATGCGATCAACTTGAGTTTCGGCCTATGGCGAAACTGGGGGCACAGGGTTCGACCTCAGCTGGGACAGCATATCGAGATAGACGGGCAGTATTACCGGGTGATGGAACAGGACCTGAGTACCAAACCACAATTGGTTTATCTGCAACATCCGTTGTTCTCACCTGCCTTGTATGACGCCTTCGAATACATGTTGCGGGATAGCCCGTCGCTGCAGCCGAAATGGGCGGTTTATAAAAATGATCAATGGACAGTACTGGACAGCAGTGCGCCTTTCGAGATGCCGATCACTCAATACATCTCAAGAACCTTCAAATACTTGTCGGATCGATCGGTCAACTCACTCGCCCGGGCCATGTTCAATCAGGCAAACCGATCCGAGATCATCATTGCCCCCGGTTTGGCGGTGATGAATCTGGTGTTTCGTTACTGGGGCAACAGAGGTCAGCGCAGAGCACCGCGGCGCGAACTGGCTGACCCGTTATTGATGTTGCGCCCACTTTCCGCAACTGAAGAAACCCTGGCGATTCCCTCCTCGCTGGGTGAAGGCTTGATGCGACTCGATTTTGATCCCGGACGGTTCTCCAGGTACTGGAACGAGTACGCCACAGCGCCAACAGCTGCCAACTTGCGAAGGCTGTTCAGCCAGGTTCTGAAAGATGACGGCTACGTGATGATTCCCACGACAAGCACGCTTACCGAGAACGAGTTGCTGTTTTACCGGGAGAAAATCGATCACGTATTCGTGCTGAAACTGCCTCCGCTTATCGACGGCAGGCTGCAGCGTTTTCAGCCTGAGCGCTTTGAACACAGTGAGATCGTGCTGCAAACATCCGGCAGCGAGCCGAAGCCGCTGTCGGCTTACAGCAAAGACAAAAAGATCAGCTACCTGCTCGGTGGAACCCAAACAGATGTTCTGGGGCAAACCACGTTGTTCATTTTCAAAGACCAATGATCGAGCAGGACAGCGAGGAAAAAACATGAAACGTACAGAGACGCTGCAATGACCAAACCGACGAAAACCACGGTTCGCCCTGCGTCGCCCGACACCATGACGGTCAATAGATCCGAGACTGGCGGCGGCAGTTCAAGAAACACCGGTAGTTCTGAAATTTTCGTGCCCGGCACGAATCGACCGGCCGACACGTCCACTCCCGATGCGTCTGGCAGCGAAGCAACTGGCTACCCACGTGTTGTGGTCAGTCACATACCGGACCCGGTGATCGCCGAAACCAATGCCAGACTGGCCGAGATTTCCCTGTCGGTATCACAGACCCATCTGCTCCGACCGCACCCATCCGTCGACGGGTTATTCGTGACCCCGGACGGTCAGACTTACATACACCTGGAAGACAACCATCATTACCGGGTTGAACTCAACACCGCCGGTGACTACCAGATTCCCTGGCCCGCAGCGCCAGGCGTGACACCCCCCATCGTAAAAAAAATCGACGGCCAGCCACGTTGGCGCGTCGAAGCAGGGTGGTACACGGCTCAGTCGAGGCAGAGCAATCTGCCAACGCACCAACGGTCTGCCGAACCGTCACAAGCGATTATCTTCGTCGACCCGAACCTGGCGACCCTTCTTCCTGCCGCGCACGAATCCCCGGACGCCATCCGCAACGGGCCGCGCGCAAGTACCTATGTCGATATTGCCGACGGAACCATCCTGGTCCGCAGGAATGGAAAAGGCGAATACAAACTGGCGTGCGCTACAACGCTCAATGTGCCGGATATCACGTTCGAACGGATTCCGGGGCAATTCGTCTGGCGCCGCAAGTTACAGCCCATCGCAGATACGCAACAAGATCCGCAGCCCGGCAGTTCTCGCGCCCTCACTCAGCCAGGAGAGTCTGGCCCGGGTCCGAGCAAACGCCCTCGACTGCCAGAAGACAGCGATCCTCTTGATCCACTTGTACTCATGCCCACCAGTGAACTCTGGAACAGCTGGGGCAGTACGACGAAACCGTTGGCCGGCGACTCCATCGAAATCGATGGCAAGTACTTTGCAATACTTGATCAGCCGAACCACGCGACTGACGCGCTTGCCTTCATCAAGCCTCGACAGTTTTCTGCCACACGTTTCGATGCGTTCGAACAATTGCTACTGACCACGCCTGAGTTACAACCCAGGGGTGTGGTGAAGCTGGCGGACAGATGGACGGGGCACGGCAGTGATACATGGAGAATCGTGGAGGGTCGGCCATTTGCAAAAAGCCTGACTCAATATGTCAGCGATCATTTCCCCTATCTTTCCGATCATTCTGCAAGCAAAGCCGCACGGGAAATGTTCAAACGGGCCAATCACTCCGAGGACATGACAGGGCCCGGGATCCACGAATTATTCGAGGCGTTCAAGTACTGGGAGAATCGCGGCAAGCTCTTTGGCGAAAACAGAGCCATTCGTCAGGACTTGAGCGACCCGTTGATGCTCCTTTCGCCACTGGCGACCGACGCCAATGGCGATATGCATATACCGCTACCGTCCGCTGAAGGTCTGCAAAGAATCGACTTCGACCCAAGACTGTTTTTCGGCTCGCGATATCGAGGGACTTTCCCAGACACACCTACACTTTTCACAGATCTTCTTCGCGGACACGGTTACCAGATTAACCATAATTTTGGCGCCCACCTGGGGAATGCCTTGTTGATCGAGCGGACGGGTGTCGACCATGTTTTCATCATGTTCATGAACAAGGTTCAAAACAACATTGCGCGTCTCAGTGACCCGATTGACTGGCTCAAAAAAAGAGCCCTCGTCAACAAAATGCCCACCCGCATCAAAGACAACCTTAAAGAGCATTTGCGCACGAACAAAATCATTTTTTTACTGGGCTTCGCAGAGATCCTTCCAACTCGCGACTACAACCTTGTAATCACCCGATACACCTGAATGACCTGACAAACCCGAGCAGTCGTGGCCAGGCAGCCGTCCTATGGCGGCTAGCCCCCTCCCGCGCAAACGACTGGATCAACTTCCCCTCCTCGGAGTCATTCAACGGCCAAGCCACCCAAGAAAACTCCCGGTGAGATTGCGCTGCAAATATCAGGAAAAAACATGAAACGCTCAGAGACACGGCAATGACCAAACCTACAAAGACCACGGTTCACCCGACGTCGCCCAATACCACGACTTTCAATAGATCCGAGGCTGCCAACGGAAGATTAAAGACCACCGGCAATTCTGAAATTTTCGCGCCAGGTACGAATCGATCGGCCGAAACTTCCACTTCCGATGCTACTGGTAACGAAGTTACTGAAGGCCCACATATTATAGTGAGCCACCCCGCGGATCCGCTGATGGCGGCAGTCGATGCCAGACTGGCCGAGATATCCCTGCCGGTAATACAAACCCGTCTGCTACGGCCGCACCCATCCCTCGACGGGCTATTCGTGACCCCGGGCGGTCAGACTTACGCACACCTGGAAGACAACCATCATTACCGGGTTGAACTCAACACCGCCGGTGACTACCAGATTCCCTGGCCCGCAGCGCCAGGCGTGACACCCCCGATTGTGAAAAAAATCGACGGTCAGCCACGCTGGCGCGTCGAGGCACAGTGGTACACGGCACAGTCCAGGCAGAGCAACCTGCCAGCGCACCAACGGTCTGCCGAACCGTCACAAGCGATTATCCTCGTCGACCCGGATCTGGCGAGCCTTCTCCCTGCCGCGCACGAATCCCCGGACGCCATCCGCAACGGGCCGCGCGCAAGCACCTATGTCGATATCGCCGACGGAACCATCCTGGTCCGCAGGAATGGAAAAGGCGAATACAAACTGGCGTGTGCCACAACGCTCAATGTGCCGGATATCACGTTCGAACGGATTCCGGGGCAATTCGTCTGGCGCCGCAAATTGCAGCCCCCTACAGATACACAAGCACCAAAACCAGGCAGTTCTCGTGCCCTCACCCAGTCAGAACATCCCGGCCCGAGCCCAAGCAAACGCCCTCGACTACCAGAAGACAGTGATCCTCTTGATCCCGTCGTACTCATGGGCATCAGTGAATTATGGCAGGGCTGGGGCACCACGATGAAACCGCCAGCCGGCGACTCCATCGAAATCGGCGGTAAGCACTTTGCGATAATTGACCAGCCGACCCACGCCGTTGACGGTTTTGCCTTCATCAAGCCTCCACTGTTCTCTGCCCGTCGTTTCGATGCTTTCGAACAGTTGCTGTTGTCCAATCCGGAGTTACAACCCAGGGGCGTGGTGAAATCGGCGGACACTACGGGGCACGGCAGTGAAACATGGAGAATCGTCGAGAGTCGGCCATTCGAAAAAAGCCTGACTCAATATGTCAGTGATCAGTTCCCCTACCTTTCTGATCACTCTGCAAGCAACGCCGCACGGGAGATGTTCAAGCGGGCCAATCATTCCGACAAAATCACAGGGTCCGGAATCAGTGCATTGTTCGAGACTTTCAAGTACTGGGAAAACCGCTCTATTGTCCTGGGCGATAACAAAGTCGTTCGTCAAGACTTGAGCGACCCGCTGATGCTCCTCTCGCCGCTTGCGACCGACGTACACGGCCACAGGCGTATGCCGTTACCCTCCGCTGAAGGTCTGCAAAGGATCGACTTCAATCCGAAACTGCTCTCCGGCCCGCAACATCAAAGGAGTCGAGCAACGCGAACACTTTTCAAAGATCTTCTCAGCGCACACGGCTACTACATTGCCCATGATTTTCGTCCCAGCCTGGGGAATGCCTTGGTGATCAAGCGAGCGGGTGTTGATCATGTTTTCATCATGTTCATGGACAAGATTGAAAACGACACTGTTTACCTCCCTGATCCGATTGCCTGGCTCAAAAAAAGAGTCTTTGTCGACAACATGGACGCCCGTGTCAAAGATGACCTGATGGTGCATTTGCACGCGAACAGGATAATTTTTTTGCTGGGCACCAACGAGCCTCTCCCCAGTCACGAACACAACCTTATCGTCACTCGACACAGTTGAACGACCTGACAATCAACGATTACCCGCCCACAGAGCAACGCGCTCCAGAGTTCGCTGGAGCGTACGCAAGTAGACCTTCACAAAACGCAGGCATAAAAAAAGCCCGCAGTGTGGGCGGGCGAAAGACCAAAGAAGCTATATGCGCAGTCGCTTCCCGGTGGGGGCAGCTGCTTGGGGGTCAGCTGCCCCGGTACGTGGAATAGCTGTACGGCGAAATCAGCAACGGAACATGGTAGTGATCCTGTTCGGCAGAGATGCCGAAGCGCAGCACAACCACATCCAGAAATGCCGGTTCCGGCAACTGAACACCACGGGCGCGGTAGTAATCGCCCGCGTGGAACTGAACCTGATAAACCCCGGTACGGTAATCATCGCCTTGCAGCAGCGGTGCATCGACCCGGCCATCGCTGTTGGTAATCGCACTGGCGACCAATTCCAGATGCGAGCCTTCAACGCGGTACAGCTCGACCTTGATCGAACTGCCCGGGCAACCGTGTGCAGCGTCCAAAACGTGTGTTGTCAAA
Organism: Pseudomonas sp. NPDC085632; assembly: GCF_044541255.1. Taxonomy (NCBI): domain Bacteria; kingdom Pseudomonadati; phylum Pseudomonadota; class Gammaproteobacteria; order Pseudomonadales; family Pseudomonadaceae; genus Pseudomonas; species Pseudomonas sp. NPDC085632. Next base: position 91,784 of record NZ_JBITSX010000019.1, read on the forward strand.
CGTCCCATTGATTCTGCGCGCCTGCCTGCGTGGAGCAGTCAGACTTCGCGCCTCCCGAAGTCAGTTGAAAAGGAGACCGCACCGATTCGGAGCACGAAAGGTTGCGGCGAGCGATTGATTAAGACACTTTTCAAAAAAATTGTACACAATAAAAACGACATTTTTCACTTCACCCCCGCCATTCGGGGGTTTCCTGCCGATGAGCCAGCGATGCGCCTATTCATTGAACCTCCTATCCATTAGCTGACTGGTCAGGCAGGTTTCTTGCAGGCTTACGCCAATAGCAGTAAAAGATGACAGTCGGTGAAAAATGCGAAAATTCAGGCTTACAAATTGCGAATAAAGTTGTATACAATCAGCCCATCGCTGTGACGCCAGCCTGCCAGGCCGCCACACCCATCTGTCAACGAATAAGAAGGAAGACTGCAGTGAGCGCTGACTACCCACGCGACCTGATCGGTTACGGCAGTAACCCTCCTCACCCACACTGGCCGGGCAATGCCCGCATCGCCCTGTCGTTCGTACTCAATTACGAAGAAGGCGGCGAGCGCAATATTTTGCACGGCGACAAAGAATCCGAAGCCTTCCTGTCTGAAATGGTTGCTGCTCAACCGCTGCAAGGCGCGCGCAACATGAGCATGGAATCGCTTTACGAGTATGGCAGCCGCGCCGGCGTCTGGCGGATTCTGAAACTGTTCAAGGAATTCGACATTCCGCTGACCATCTTCGCCGTCGCCATGGCCGCTCAGCGCCACCCGGATGTGATCCGTGCGATGGTCGATGCCGGCCACGAAATCTGCAGCCACGGCTACCGCTGGATCGACTACCAGTACATGGACGAAGCGCAGGAACGCGAGCACATGCTCGAAGCGATCCGCGTGCTCACCGAGATCACCGGTGAGCGTCCACTGGGCTGGTACACCGGCCGCACCGGCCCGAACACCCGTCGTCTGGTCATGGAAGAAGGTGGTTTTCTTTATGACTGCGACACCTACGATGATGACCTGCCGTACTGGGAACCAAACAACCCGACCGGCAAGCCGCACTTGGTGATCCCGTACACCCTCGACACCAACGACATGCGCTTCACCCAAGTGCAGGGTTTCAACAAGGGTGACGATTTCTTCGAATACCTCAAGGACGCGTTCGACGTGCTCTACGCCGAAGGCGCTGAAGCACCGAAGATGCTCTCGATCGGTCTGCACTGCCGCCTGATCGGTCGTCCAGGTCGCATCGCTTCGCTCAAGCGCTTTATCGAATACGCCAAAAGTCATGAACAGGTGTGGTTCAGCCGTCGCGTCGACATCGCGCGTCACTGGCACGAAACCCACCCGTACCAAGAGGCCGCCAAATGAGCCACTTTCAAACCCTGCAACCGTCGACCCTGAGCCGCGACGCTTTCGTCAAAGCCTTCGCCGACATCTACGAACATTCGCCATGGGTGGCCGAGAAGGCCTACGACCTGGGCGCGGACGCTTCGATCGACGAGATCGAAACCCTGCACCAGCGCATGAGCGACATCCTGTTGAGCGCCGATCACGCCAGTCAACTGGCACTGATCAACGCTCACCCGGACCTGGCCGGCAAAGCGGCCGTCCAGGGCCAACTGACCGAAGCCAGCACCAATGAACAGGCTGGCGCCGGTATTCACCAATGCACGGCCGAAGAGTTCCAGCGCTTCACCGAGCTGAACGACGCCTACAAAGCCAAGTTCAAGTTTCCCTTCATCATGGCGGTAAAAGGCAGCAACCGGCATCAGATCCTCGCGGCGTTCGAAACGCGTATTCACAACTCGGAAGATACCGAGTTCAAATGCGCGCTGGCGGAGATCAACAAGATCGCCCTGTTCCGTTTACTGACTCTTTAGCAAGCCTGGCCCGAGCATGTCAGACGCGGAGAATGCCCAGGGCCTCGCAAGCATCCCCAGCCACTTATTCAAAGGCAGACAAGAAGAATGAAAGCTTACGCCGTACCTTTCGAAAAATTCGTCAACCTGGCCGATGCCCGTCTGGGCACCAAAATCATCTCGGTCACCGATGACTGGTTCGCAGACGCCAATCGTCTGTTCCAACCGACCCCGGCCGTATGGAAGGAGGGCGTGTTCGATGACAACGGCAAGTGGATGGACGGCTGGGAATCGCGCCGCAAGCGCTTCGAAGGCTTCGACAGCGCAGTGATCCGTCTGGGCGTACCGGGCTCGATCAAAGGCGTGGACATCGACACTTCATTCTTCACCGGCAACTTCCCGCCATCGGCCTCGCTGGAAGCGTGCTTCCTGGCCTCGGGCGAGCCTGATGAAAACACCCAGTGGACTGAAGTGCTGTCGGCCGTCGAGCTGCAGGGCAACAGCCACCACTACCACGAAATCAGCAACGACCAGGCGTTCAGCCACCTGCGCTTCAACATCTACCCGGACGGCGGTGTTGCCCGTCTGCGCGTGTACGGTGTGCCGCATCGCGACTGGTCGGCGGTTGGCGACAACGAGCAAGTCGATCTGGCAGCAGCCCTCAATGGTGGCCGCGCCCTCGCCTGCTCCGACGAACACTTCGGCCGCATGAGCAACATCCTCAACCCGGGCCGTGGCATCAACATGGGCGACGGCTGGGAAACTGCACGTCGTCGCACGCCGGGCAATGACTGGGTGATCGTCGCACTGGGTCACCCGGGCGAGATCGAGAAGATCGTCGTCGACACCCTGCACTTCAAAGGCAACTACCCGGACACATGCTCGATCCAGGGCGCGTTCGTCAAGGGCGGTACTGACAGCCAGATCGAAACCCAGTCGCTGTTCTGGCGCGATCTGCTGCCAAGCCAGAAGCTGGAAATGCACGCCGAACACACTTTCGTCGAGCAGATCAAGGCACTGGGCCCGATCACCCACATTCGCCTGAACGTGTTCCCGGACGGTGGTGTAAGCCGCCTGCGCGTTCTCGGCAAGGTCGCGAAGTAATGCTGAGTTTGTAGGAGCTGCCGCAGGCTGCGATCTTTTGATCTTAAAAACAAAGTCAAAAGATCGCAGGCTTCGCCAGCTCCTACAGGGAAATACAGTGAATCGATAACGAATTCGGATAAGAAGAACAGCATGCGCACACTAACGATTGAACCGCTGAGCAAAGAAGCCTTCGCCCCTTTCGGTGACGTGATCGAAACCGACGGCAGCGATCACTTCATGATCAACAACGGTTCGACCATGCGCTTCCATAAACTGGCGACGGTCGAAACCGCTCAGCCTGAGGACAACGCGATCATCAGCATCTTCCGTGCCGACGCGCAGGACATGCCACTGACCGTTTGCATGCTGGAACGCCATCCGCTGGGCAGCCAGGCTTTCATACCGCTGCTCGGCAACCCCTTTCTGATCGTGGTCGCGCCCGTTGGCGATGAACCTGTATCAGGCTTGGTCCGCGCCTTCGTCACCAACGGCAGGCAGGGCATTAATTACCATCGCGGCGTTTGGCACCATCCGGTGCTGACGATCGAAAAGCGGGATGACTTCCTGGTGGTTGATCACCATTTCCGGTTACGACGGTGGCACCGGTGCTTCGCCGCTGACTTCG
>NZ_JBITSX010000020.1:0-91701 GCF_044541255.1 Pseudomonas sp. NPDC085632
GCAGCCATTCGCCAGGAGTTCGATCTTCAACTCAAGTGAGCGGGCAAGGGCGCAGGCTTCGTTGTGATCTTCGCGGAAACCTCTTACACGGCCGGGAGGAATTCACGGGGTGTCTGGGTCGCCTTGATGCTGATCATCTGCGAGCGCGGCACCATGATGTCGCGTACTTGCAGGTCAGCCACCTGAATGGCGCCTTCGACGATGGCCAGCGCTTCGCTGTCCAGCAGTTTGTTCTGATGTGCATCACGCAGTAGCTCAAGGAGCTCCTGACGGTTCTTCGGCTCGTGGGCAAAAGCCTGGGTCAGTTTACCCAGCCATGACTTCTGCCCGTTGCTCGATCGATCTTCGCTCATAGCGATTACTCTGAATCCTTTGTTGTAACGATAGGGGATGTTTCGGGTTCGTCGTCCGCGTACGGATCGGGATAGCCCAATTCGGCAAGCAACTCGCGTTCCAGTGCTTCCATTTCTTCGGCTTCTTCATCATCTATATGGTCGTAACCAAGCAGATGCAAGCAGCCGTGAATGACCAGATGTGCCCAATGGGCCTTTAGTTCCTTGCCTTGCTCGGCAGCTTCGCGCTCAACCACCGCCACGCAGATCACCAGATCGCCCAGCAGCGGGATATCGAGAAACTCGTCGGGCACTTCGGCCGGGAACGACAGGACGTTGGTCGCGTAATCCTTGTGACGCCAGGTGTGGTTGAGCTCGCGGCCTTCTTCCTCATCGACCAGACGAATGGTCATTTCCGAGTCGGCGGTGCGCTGGCGCAGGGCCAGCTCGCACCACAGACGGAAGTCGGCTTCACTCGGCGCGCTCGCTTCAGTCGCGATTTGCAGGTCTAGCTCAAGCATTTCGCGAGGTGTCCTTGGGGGCTTCGTCACGGTTTTCGAAGCGCTCGTAGGCTTCGACAATCCGCTGGACCAAAGGATGGCGTACGACGTCTTTAGGCTGGAAGTGCGTGAAGCTGATGCCCGGCACGTCTTTGAGCACTTCAATCACGTGGTGCAGGCCCGACTTGGTGCCTTTCGGCAGGTCGACCTGGGTGATGTCACCGGTGATGACAGCTGTGGAGCCGAAGCCGATCCGGGTCAGGAACATTTTCATTTGTTCGACGGTGGTGTTCTGGCTCTCGTCGAGAATGATGAAGCTGTTGTTCAGCGTGCGACCGCGCATGTAGGCCAGCGGCGCGACTTCGATCACCTGACGTTCGATCAGCTTGGCCACGTATTCGAAACCGAGCATCTCGTAGAGCGCGTCGTAGAGCGGGCGCAGGTACGGGTCGATCTTCTGCGACAGGTCGCCGGGCAGAAAGCCGAGTTTTTCACCCGCTTCGACCGCCGGACGCACCAGCAGGATGCGGCGGATCTGCTCGCGCTCCAGTGCATCGACAGCGCAGGCCACGGCCAGGTAGGTCTTGCCGGTACCGGCCGGGCCGATGCCGAAGTTGATGTCGTTGCCGAGGATTTCCTTCACGTAGCGCAGTTGATTCAAGCCGCGAGGGCGAATCATGCCTTTCTTGGTGCGCAGGGCGACGGAGGCTTCAGCGGGGGCGTGATTGTCCAGCTCGACCACGGCCGATTCCTGCAGGAACAGGTGAACCGTATCTGGCGACAGCTCTGAACCTTTGGTTTCGCGGTACAGGCGACGAATCAGATTTTCCGCAGTCGTGGTGTGTTTGGGGTCGCCGATCAGCTCGAACTGGTTTCCGCGGTTGCGGATCTCGATGGTCAGGCGCTGTTCGATCAAGCGCAAATGCTCGTCGAATTGCCCGCACAGATTGGCGAAGCGGCGAGCCTCAAAGGGTTCGAGGATAAAACGATGTGGTTCTATGGGTGCGTTCAAGGTCGTATTTAGCCGCCCTGGGGCAATTAAGATGAAATCAAGGATAACGCCAGAGGCGTGGGTGCGAAAGCTCTTAAATATTCTTGGCGTCGAGACCGTCAAGATCGCAGCCTTCGGCAGCTCCTACAGGGGAATGTAATCCATGTAGGAGCTGCCGAAGGCTGCGATCTTTTGGATTTATTGGATCAGCGAGCCACGCAGCGAGTGCGGTTGCGCCGCATCGATGTGCACGTCGGCGAACTGACCGATCAAGGTTGGATTGTCGCAGCGGAAGTTGACGATACGATTATTTTCGGTGCGCCCTTGCAGCTCGCCCGGGTCTTTTTTCGAGTAGTCGGTCACCAGAATGCGCTGGATCGAACCGACCATCTGGCGGCTGATCTCGAAACCCTGCTGATTCAAGCGATGTTGCAGCGCGTTCAGGCGTTCCTTCTTCAGCTCTTCCGGGGTGTCGTCGGCCAGATCGGCAGCCGGGGTGCCCGGGCGCTGGCTATAAACGAAGGAATAGGAGAAATCGAAACCGACGTCGGCAATCAGCTTCATGGTCTGTTCGAAATCTTTCTCGGTCTCGCCAGGGAAGCCGACGATAAAGTCCGAGCTGATGCAGATCCCCGGCACAGCGGCGCGCAGTTTGCGCAGCTTGGATTTGTACTCAAGTGCGGTGTGGTTGCGCTTCATCGCCGCGAGAATCCGGTCGGAGCCCGATTGCACCGGCAAGTGCAGATGCTTCACCAGTTCCGGCACGTCGGCGTGGGCCTGGATCAGGCTGTCGGAGAATTCCAGCGGGTGCGAAGTGGTGTAGCGAATACGGTCGATGCCATCAATCGCGGCGACCACACGTATCAGTTCGGCAAGATCCGCCAGGCGCCCGTCATGGGTGGTGCCGCGATAGCCGTTGACGTTCTGCCCGAGCAGGGTCACTTCACGTACGCCGTTTTCAGCGAGGTGGATAACTTCGGCGATCACGTCATCGAACGGCCGGCTGACTTCTTCGCCTCGGGTGTAAGGCACCACGCAGAACGTGCAGTACTTGCTGCAGCCTTCCATCACCGACACGTAAGCGCTCGGGCCGTCGATGCGTGGCTCGGGCAAGTGGTCGAATTTTTCGATTTCCGGGAACGACACGTCGACTTGCGGCAGCCTGGTGATGCGCGCGGCGTCGATCATTTCCGGCAGGCGGTGCAGGGTTTGCGGGCCGAAGACCACGTCGACGTAAGGCGCGCGATCACGGATCGCCGCGCCTTCCTGGCTGGCGACGCAACCGCCGACGGCGATCACCATCTCCGGGTTGGCCAGTTTCAGTTCGCGCCAGCGGCCGAGCTGTGAATACACGCGATCCTGGGCGCGTTCGCGGATCGAGCAGGTGTTGAGCAGAATCACGTCGGCGTCTTCGGCACGCGCGGTGACTTCCAGGGCCTGATGTTCACCCAGCAGATCGACCATGCGCGAGCTGTCGTACTCGTTCATCTGGCAACCGTGGGTTTCGATGTAAAGCTTCTTGGCCATGGATTAGGGTCATCACGTGATTCAAAGAACCGCGCATTATAGGGAACAAGCCTTCAGGTTCCTACCGCTGCGCGTCCGGTGGCTATGCTATAGTTTGCGCCCTCATTTTTATCCCCGATGTTATCCCCCCGCCATGACCAAACGCGAAGCTCCAATCTATAAGGTGATTTTCCTCAACCAGGGCCAGGTGTTCGAAATGTACGCCAAGCAGATCTATCAAAGTGATCTGTGGGGTTTTCTGGAAGTGGAAGAGTTCGTCTTTGGCGAGCGCACGCAAGTGGTCGTTGATCCGAGCGAAGAAAAGCTCAAGGCGCAGTTCGAAGGCGTGGTACGCAGCTTTGTGCCGATGCATTCGATTGTGCGCATCGACGAGGTTGAGCGTCTGGGGACCCCGAAAATCAGCGAAGCACGTGGCGCGGTCGGCAATGTGATGCCGTTTCCGATGCCGATGCCTGAGAAGTAAGCCGTTCAGATGATCGTTCCCACGCTCTGCGTGGGAACGCCGCCTTCGACGCTCTGCGTCGGTGACGCGGAGCGTCACGGGATGAATTCCCACGCAGAACGTGGGAACTATCGCTGATCAGGGAAGAGGCGAAAACGGCGTACGCCCATCGGCGCTCTGCAGTTCCATCAGGTATTTACGGAAAATTTGCCCGAGCACCTGCGTGGCGGTTTCGAGGTCTTCGCGGGACATTTTTTCGGAGACTTCGTCGGCCGTGTCCAGCGCGTCTTCAGCGCCGTTGACCGCAGCCATCTTCAACACGATGTACGCCTGAATGTTGTTGGCTTGCACGCCTTCACCGTGGAAGAACATGGTGCCCAGTTTGAATTGCGCCTGAGCATGGCCTTGCAGCGAGGCTTTTTCGAAGTAGCTCAGGGCTTGATTGAGGTCGCGCGGCGCATTCTTGCCGTCGTAGTAGAACTCACCCAACTCGTATTGCGCTTGCGCATCCCCTTCGTCCGCCGCTTTCTGGCAGGCGGCCAGTGCCTGCGTGACGTCTTGCGGCTGAGTATTGAGGGTGCAACGACCCATCGCCGGGATCAACAACGAGTTGCCGCCTGCTTGTGCATGCGCGAGCAGGGGCTGAAGGAGCAACAGGCAGCCCAAGGCAAGGGTGCGGCCGGTGCGGTTCATGGGAATCGACTTACCTCTGAAGGGCACGCGGACCCATCGAGGGATCCAATAAGCGCGCATTATGAAATAAGCAGGGCCAACCTTACAAAGTCTTTACTCGTTTTTCTGCTGCACGGGGAATATATCGCCCACTTTATGGGGGATTTTTAGCAGGAGCGTCGGAAAAACGGCATGGATGTAGGTGAAGGCTGACGCTGGCAATAGCCAACGTCAGCGGTCGTGCGATTATTTCAGTGCGGCGAAGGCGCGCTCGGCAGCGTCCAGCGTCAGTTTCAACTCGGTTTCGCCGTGAGCGATCGAGGTGAAACCGGCTTCGAAGGCGCTCGGTGCCAGGTACACGCCACCTTCCAGCATCAGGTGGAAGAAGCGACCGAACAGTGCAGCGTCGCTGGCCATCACGTCTTCAAAGGTGACGATGTCATCGGCGCCGCTGAAGTACAGACCGAACATGCCGCCCGCCTGAGTGGTCACGAACGGAATACCAGCCGCATCGGCGCGTTGTTGCAGGCCGTCGAGCAAACGCGTGGTGTAGTCGGTCAGCTCGGCGTGGAAACCCGGACGGCTGATCAGACGCAGCGTGGTCAAACCTGCGGCCATCGCCAGCGGGTTACCCGACAGCGTACCGGCCTGATACACCGGGCCCAGCGGCGCGATGCGTTCCATGATTTCACGCTTGCCACCAAAGCAGCCGACCGGCATGCCGCCGCCGATGATCTTGCCGAATGTGGTCAGGTCAGGATTGACGCCGTAGTACGCCTGAGCACCACCGAGGGCAACGCGGAAACCGGTCATCACTTCGTCGAAAATCAGCACCACGCCATGTTTGTCGCACAGCGAACGCAGGCCTTCGAGGAAACCCGGTGCTGGTGGTACGCAGTTCATGTTGCCGGCCACTGGCTCAACGATGATGCACGCCACGTCCTGACCCACTTCGGCGAGCATCTGCTCAACCGCGTCGATGTCGTTGAACGGCAGGGTCAGGGTGTGTTTGGCGAACGCGGCTGGCACACCGGCCGAGCTCGGTACGCCTTGGGTCAGTGCGCCGGAACCGGCCTTGACCAGCAGACTGTCGGAGTGGCCGTGGTAGCAGCCTTCGAACTTGATGATGCTGTCGCGGCCGGTGTAACCACGGGCCAGACGGATCGCACTCATGGTCGCTTCGGTGCCGGAGCTGACCATGCGCACCATGTCCATCGACGGCACGAGCGAGCAGACCAGGTCGGCCATCTCGGTTTCCATCGCAGTCGGCGCGCCGTACGACAAGCCGTGTTGCAGCTGATTGCGCACTGCGTCGAGCACGTCCGGATGGCTGTGGCCGAGGATCATCGGGCCCCACGAGCCGACGTAGTCGACATAACGCTTGTCGTCTTCGTCGGTAACGTAAGCGCCTTCGGCGTGTTTGAAGAACAGCGGCGTGCCGCCAACACTCTTGAATGCGCGGACTGGCGAGTTCACGCCACCGGGAATGTGTTTCTGGGCGTTGGCAAACAGGGTTTCGGAACGAGACATGATCGGGCTCTCAATCTTCAGGATTTGAACAATTCGTTGAACGCGCGGGCGCGGCGGGTCACTTCGGCGGTGTTTTCGGCACCGAACAAACCATGGACCACGGCGAGCAGGTCGACCCCGTGGGCTACCAGCGGCGGCGCGTTGTCGAGGGTGATGCCGCCAATCGCGCAGATCGGCAAGTGCAGTGTGCGTTTGGCGTCGTCGAGCAGGTCGAGGCTGCACGTCGGCGCGCCGGGCTTGGTGTTGGAATTGAAAAAGCGGCCGAAGGCGACGTAACTCGCGCCTTCTTTGGCCGCTTGTTCGGCCAGCGCGATTTGCGCGTGGCAGGTCGAGCCGATGATCGCTTTCGATCCGAGCAGGGCGCGAGTCGGCGACAGCGGGCCGTCGGTCTGACCCAAGTGCACGCCGACGTTCAGGCGTGCGGCCAGTTCGGCGTCATCGTTGATGATCAGTTGCGTCTTGTAGCGCTCGCACAGATCGCGCAACGCTTCGGCCTCGCGCAGACGGCGGGCCTCGTCGTTGCTCTTGTCGCGGTATTGCAGCAGGGTGACGCCGCCTTCCAGCGCCGCCTCTACGTAAGACAGAAACTTGCCGGCCAGCAATTCGCTGTCGGTGATGGCATACAGGCCACGTAGTTTCATCGGGCAGACCTCACGACGTTACGAGCAGAAATCCAGCGGCAGACGACGCGGGACGAACTGGCCTTTGCCCAGCTGTTCGGCATCGCGCAGGGTGCGCCAGGTGTAATCCAAAGCACTGCGCACGGCGCTGGCGAGGTGTTCGCCCTGCGCCAGTCGACCGGCCAAAGCACTGGCCAACGTGCAGCCGGAACCGTGATAGCTGCCCGGCAGACGCTGACAGATAAAGGTTTCACGCAGACCGTCGCGGCTGTACACGCGGTTGTGGATTTCAGTTTCGTCACCGTGGCCGCCGGTGATCAGCAGGTTTTTGACGAACGGCAGGAGTTTTTCAGCGCACTCGTCCGCGGTGCCTTCGGGCAGTTCGGCGAGGATGCGAGCTTCAGGGAGGTTGGGGGTGGCAATGATCGACAGCGGCAGCAGACGCTCGCGCATCGCATAACCGACCTCGTCCTTGCCCAGACGTCCGCCACCACCTGCGCGCAGCACCGGGTCGCAGACCACCGGCAAGTGCGGGTGCGCCGAGAGCAGTTCGACAACGGTGTCGACCATTTCCAGCGAACCGAGCATGCCCAGTTTGACCGCTGCGACTTCGGAGTCGTTGAGCACGGCATTGGCCTGAGCCAATACCCACTCACGGTCGAGGACGCGGAAGTCAGTGACGTTGACGGTGTCTTGCACGGTCAGGGCGGTGACGGCCGGAGCCGCATGGCAACCCTGCGCGAGCAAGGCTTCGATATCTGCCTGCAAGCCGGCGCCACCACTGGGGTCGTGGCCGGAGAGACAGAGGACAACGGGGCGGGAACTGTAGATATTCATGGTGCGCGAGCTTACCACCAAAGCTGATTTTCGGGGGTAGGTGGTACAGCAAGATCACAAGATCGTCCGAACGCGGCCCGAGCTTCGGACGATCTTTTTGTCTACCTGACCAACCCAACAGCTCTAGCTCGCTGCTTTGCTCTGGAACGCCCGTCCTAGAGCCTTTGTAGGAAAAATTTCAATGGTGCTCAATGGCCATCAACGGCTATGCTAGTCTGGATCCAAACCAATAACAGGTAATACCGGTTTTACGTCTACTCAAAGGGAATGGGGGGCTTCCTGACACAACCGGACGAGCCACGCTGGGGCTTCAATGCGCTATTTGCTGATGTTGTTGTTCTGCTTGCCCCTAATGGCGAGCGCCGTCGAATTCGACGAATTTACCCAGAGCCTCCCTCTGGGCCGGTCGCTGCAAGTGTTCGAAGACCCGAGTGGTCAGGCGAGCATTGCCGATGTTCGCGCGCAGGCTGCTGCCGGCAATTTCAAAACTCACGATAAAGCCACGCTCAATGCCGGATACTCGCGCTCGGCGTTCTGGCTGAAGATCGACCTGCATTACCGTCCGAGTAATCCCGCCGCCCAGCGCACGTGGCTGTTGGAACTGGCTTACCCACCGCTCGACCATCTCGACCTCTATATGCCTGACGCCAGTGGCGACTATCGCCTCGTCCGCCAGACCGGTGACGCCTGGCCGTTCGCCAGTCGCGAGATCCGTCAGAACAACTATTTGTTCGACCTGTCATTCAAACCCGATCAACAACAGACCGTGTACCTGCGTCTGGCCAGTGAGGGCTCGATTCAGGCTCCGGTGACGTTGTGGTCGAGCACGGCGTACCTCGAAGACCAGCCGGTGCGCCTGTATGTGCTGGGCATCATTTATGGTGTGTTGTTGGGGATGGTGGTCTACAACCTGTTCATCTTCCTTAGCGTGCGCGACACCAGCTACCTCTACTACATCTTCTACATTGCTTCGTTTGGTCTCTATCAACTGTCGGTGAACGGTGCGGCGGTCGAGTACTTCTGGCCGGACAACCCATGGTGGGCCAACGCCGCGACGCCATTTTTCATTGGCTGCGCCGGCCTGTTCGGCAGTCAGTTCGCCCGCAGCTTCCTGCAGACCAAAAACCACAGCCGCTGGCTCGATCGCTTGCTGATCGGACTCATTGCATTCGGTGCGTTGGTCATCGGTCTGTCACTGATGACCAGTTACGCCCTGGCTTTGCGGCTGGCGACGACGCTGGCGCTGACCTTCACCGTGGTGATTTTTGCCGCCGGGATTCTCGCCTGGTGGCGCGGTTTGCGCGTGGCCCGTTACTTCATCATCGCGTGGTCGGCGTTTCTGCTCGGCGGCGTCGTCAACACGCTGATGGTGCTGGGCTTGCTGCCGAACGTGTTCCTGACCATGTACGCCAGCCAGATCGGTTCGGCCATCGAAGTAGCACTGCTGTCGCTGGCACTGGCCGACCGCATCAACGCGATGCGCGAGCAACAGGCGCAAACGTTGTACGACGCCGGGCAAAAACTCGAAGTGCTCAACCAGCAACTGGCCCATAGCAACAAGCTCAAGGATGAATTCCTGGCGACTCTGACCCATGAACTGCGTACGCCGATGAACGGCGTGATCGGTTCGCTGGAATTGATGCAGACCGTCGATCTGGATCCGGAACTTGAGCAATACCAGCAGACCGCCGCAGGGTCCGCGCGGGACATGATGCGCATGGTCAACGGCATCCTCACCCTCACCGAATTGCAGGCCGGCAAACTCAAGGCTGCACCGGGCAGTTTCAGCCTGCGCGCGGTGGTCGAAGCGTTGCGTGTGCAGTTCGACGGCAACGCGGCGAGCAAGTCGCTGGACTTCAAGGTTGAAGTGCTGCCGACCTTGCCGGATCGCTTGCATGGCGACAGCGCCAAACTCGCGCAATGCCTGGAATGTTTGTTGGATAACGCGATCAAGTTCACCCGCGTCGGTGGTCTGGCGCTACGGGTCACCGGCAAACCGTCGACAGACAATCGCCTGGCGCTGTCGTTTGCGGTGATCGACACCGGGATCGGTTTCACCGATCTGGGTGAGGCGACGATGTATCAGCGTTTCTTCCAGCTCGACGGTTCGATGACTCGCGAATACGGCGGCTTGGGTGTCGGTCTGGCAATCTGCCGACAGTTGGTCGAGTTGCTCGGTGGCAAGCTCACGCACCGCTCGGAACCCGGGCGCGGCAGCCGCTTCCAGCTGGATGTCGAGTTTGAGTTGCCTGTGGTTGAGGCGGCGTTGACGCCGATACCTTCACACGATTGCGTGCGTGCACCGCAGGACTGCACGGTGTTGCTGGTGGACGACAACAGCGTCAACCAACTGGTAATGCGCGGCATGTTGCTCAAGCTCGGTTTTCGCGTGCGCACGGCCGACAACGGCGCGGCGGCGCTCGAATGCCTGCAACGTGAAACAGTCGATGCGGTGCTGATCGATTGCCAGTTGCCAAGCCACGAAGGCGCTTCGTTGTGTTGCCAGATTCATGCGCTGCCGGGCTGCGCCAATCTGCCGGTGTTCATGCTGGCGTTGAACGCTGATCGCGAGCTTTGCGCAACGGGCGCCGCGATTGATTACCTGAACAAACCCGTGAAATTCGAAGATCTGCAGTCTGCGCTGGAGCGACGAGTGCTGTGCTGCTGATAGGGTAAAAGCGCCGCAAATTCGGCTGATATGACACTTTGACCGCTTGCGGTGCGGTGCTTAACTGAGTTCCCTGGTTGCCCAAAGGAGCCCCGTCATGAACCTGCATCAGTTCGCCGAAACCCACGAAGTCACCAACCAGCCGCCGTCGCTGGACGGCACCAACCTGTACCGCATCGACCTGCCGTTGCAGGAGTGGTCGCGCAGGTTTGGCGCCGCTTGGGCCGAGTCGCGAATCGATGCCTACGGCGCGCTGGCCGGTGGCCCGCTGATGGAAGCCGGGTTCCTCGCCAATCAAAACAAACCTACATTCGCCAGCCATGACCGCTACGGCCATCGCATCGACCTGGTGGAGTTTCATCCCGCTTATCACCAACTGATGCGTACTGCGATTGAGCATGGTCTGACGTCCCTGCCATGGACCCATCCACAGGACGGCGCCCATGTCGCCCGAGCCTCGATGAGTTACCTGCACAGCCAGGCAGAGGCGGGCAGCGGATGCCCGTTGACCATGACTTTCGCCAGCGTGCCGGCCCTGCGTTTGCAGCCGAATATCGCTGAGCAGTGGCTGCCGAAAATCCTCGCCACCGAGTACGACCCGCGCAATGTCGGTATGGCGCACAAGGCTGGCGTGACCATCGGCATGGCGATGACCGAAAAACAGGGCGGCACCGACGTGCGCGCCAACACCACCAAGGCTTACCCGGTCGGCGCCAGTGGCCCGGGGCAGGCTTATGAACTGGTCGGGCACAAGTGGTTCTGCTCGGCGCCAATGTGCGATGCGTTTCTCACGCTGGCGCAGACCGACAAAGGCTTGAGCTGCTTCCTGCTGCCGCGCCATCGCCCGGACGACACGCGTAATCAATTCTATATCCAGCGTCTGAAAAACAAACTCGGCAACCAGTCCAACGCCTCCAGTGAGGTGGAATTCCGTGGCGCGCTGGCGTGGATGGTCGGTGAAGAAGGGCGCGGCGTGCCGACCATTATCGAAATGGTCGCGATGACCCGTTTCGATTGCATGGTCGGTTCCAGTGCGCTGATGCGTCAGGCGTTGACCCAGGCCAGCCACCACTGCGCGCACCGCAAGGTCGGCGGCAAACTGCTCAGCGAGCAGCCATTGATGCAGAACGTGCTGGCCGATCTGGCGCTTGAAAGCGAAGCCGCGCTGGCCCTGAGTTTGCGCATGGGCAGGGCGCTGGATCATCTGGACGATCGCCATGAAGCGCAATTCGCGCGGTTGGTGACGGCGGTGGGCAAGTATTGGATCTGCAAGCGCGCACCGGGAATGATCAATGAAGCGGCGGAATGCATGGGCGGCGCCGGGTATGTCGAGGACAGCATCCTGCCGCGTCTGTACCGCGAGGCACCGGTGAATTCGACGTGGGAAGGTTCGGGGAATGTGCAGTGCCTCGACGTACTGCGGGCGTTGTCGAAAGAGCCGGGTGTGCTGGAGGTGTTGTTTAGCGAACTCGGTGACGGGCATGGCGACAAGCGTCTGGCCGCGCATATTCAGCAGTTGCAGGCGCAGTTCAAGGACACCAGTGACATTCAGTATCGGGCGCGGCAACTGACCGAAGACATCGCGCTCGGTTTGCAGGCCAAGCTGTTGCTGGAGGCGGGTAACTCGGTGGTCAGCGATGCGTTCATTGCCAGCCGACTGAGTGGTGGCGGCCGGGTCTACGGCGCCTTGCCGCGTGGGCTGGACGTCGAAGCCCTCGTCACCCGCTCGACCCCGCAAGGTTTTTGACTCAATCCCCCAGCACCATAAAACCCTGTGGGAGCTGGCTTGCCAGCGATGAGGCCGACACATTCAACATCAATGTTGGCTGACAGGCCGCCATCGCTGGCAAGCCAGCTCCCACAGTGATTCGCTTCGTCTGAAAGAATTGGGTACACCCATAACGCCACTGTTCCCGTGACGCCACGATGCAGGCAAGATGAAGCTCTGCAAGTCAGAACACAGGAAGCTGATCGTGACCGAAGCGTTTATTGTCGTTCAAACCGCCGAACAAGCCGTGGATCGTCTGGCCGAGCTGCATGAGCGGGCCACCACGGCGCTGAACTCGGCGCTCAAGCGTTACCTCAAGGATCGCGTCGAACCCGACGCTGCGCAGCGTGCTCTGTTTCGTTATCCCGAACTGCGTTTGACCTATCACTGCCAGGGCGAAGTCCCGCAGACCACCCGCGCTTACGCCAAGGTGCAATTGCCGGGCACTTACAGCGTCACCGTCACCCACCCGGCGGCGTTCCGCAAATACCTGCTCGAACAACTTGTGCCGTTGATGCACGACTTCACCGTAACCGTGGAAGTCGGCGTCAGCCAACAAAACATTCCCTATCCGTATGTGGTCGAGCAGGGCGATGAACTGGCCGGCTCTGGCGTCACCGCTGCCGTGCTGGCGCGGGTGTTCCCGAGTACCGACCTGTCCGCCGCCACCGATGGCATCGCCGACGGTCTCTACGATTGGGAAAACACCGATCCACTGCCGCTGGCGCTTTTCGACGCCGCACGCGTGGATTTCTCGTTGCGCCGTCTGGTGCATTACACCGGCAGCGACTGGCGTCATGTGCAGCCGTGGATTCTGCTGACCAACTATCACCGCTACGTCGATCAGTTCATCGTCCATGGTCTGGAGCAACTGCGCAGCGACCCGCGTTTCGTGCGCATGGTGTTGCCGGGCAACGTGATTATCGAGAAAGGCATGGATCACGGCGAAGCGTCGGCGATTGCTGCCGGTGTGGTCTGGCACCGCTATCAGATGCCGGCCTATCACCTGATCGCCAGCGATGGCCACGGCGTGACCCTGGTCAACATCGGCGTCGGCCCGTCCAACGCCAAGAACATCACCGACCACCTGGCGGTGCTGCGTCCGCATTGCTGGCTGATGATCGGTCACTGCGGTGGACTGCGTCAGTCGCAGACCATTGGCGACTACGTGCTGGCCCACGCTTACATGCGTCGCGATGGCATTCTCGACCGCGTGGTGCCGCCGAACATTCCGATCCCGGCACTGGCCGAGGTGCAAATGGCGTTGCAGCAGGCAGCGGCGAATGTCACCGGCGAGAAGGGCGACGACCTGAAAAAACGCCTGCGCACCGGTACCGTGCTGACCTACGACGACCGTAACTGGGAATTGCGTTGGGCGCAGGAGCGGCCGTTGATCAACCTGTCCCGCGCGGTCGCGGTGGACATGGAAAGCGGCACGATTGCCGCGCAGGGTTATCGCTTGCGAGTGCCGTACGGCACGTTGCTGTGTGTCTCGGACAAACCGCTGCACAGTGAAATCAAGCTGCCGGGTTCGGCCAACGCCTTCTATGAACGCGCGGTCAGCCAGCACTTGAAGATCGGCATCGAAGCGGTGGATCTGCTGCGCACCGAGCTCAACTCGCTGCACTCGCGCAAACTGCGCAGCTTCGACGAACCGCCGTTCCGCTGATTTGTTGATGGTCATTTAACGGTCAGGCTACTAGCATTGGCAGCCCTGACCGTTAGATGTTCTTTTCGCCATGTCCCGTGCCCCGCGTCCACCTTCCCGCCGTCCTGGCGTGAAGCCACCGTCTGCTTTGCCACGCCGTGTTGCCAAGGCAGCCCCGGCCGAGCCGAAATTGATCCTGTTCAACAAACCCTTCGATGTGCTGACGCAATTCAGCGACGGTGAAGGGCGGGCGACGCTCAAGGATTACATTGATGTGCCCGGTATTTATCCGGCCGGACGCCTTGATCGCGACAGCGAAGGGTTATTGCTGCTGACCAACGATGGGCAGTTACAGGCGCGCATCGCTGATCCGAAACACAAACTGGCGAAGACTTATTGGGTGCAGGTCGAAGGCGTGCCGACGGCTGAGCAGTTGCAGCGTCTGCGTGAAGGCGTCGAGTTGAATGACGGCATGACCTTGCCCGCCGAAGCGCAACAGCTGGATGAGCCTGAGTTGTGGCCGCGCAATCCACCGGTACGCTTTCGCATGACCGTGCCGACTTCATGGCTGGAACTGGTGATCCGCGAAGGGCGCAATCGTCAGGTGCGGCGGATGACGGCGGCAGTCGGGCTGCCGACATTGCGGCTGGTGCGGGTGAGGATTGGCGACTGGACGATCGAAGGGCTTGATCAGGGCCAGTGGAAAGAAGTGCCGGCGCGCTTATAGAGCGCCGGATTCGATCAGGCCGATCACCACACTTTTGATAATGAACGCGGCCACGCCCAGGCCCAGCACGAAGAACAGAATGAACGAGCCAAAGCGCCCGGCCTTGGACTTCTTCGCCAGATCCCAGACGATGAAGCCCATGAAAATGATCAGGATGCTGACCAGGCCGGTCATCATCCACTCTTCAAATACGGCTGGATCCATTGGGGTTCTCCGGCATGGGCGCGGCTAAAAGGGCGCGGCGAGTATACGCCAAGGTGTGTGGGGTGACATTGATCTGGGTCTGATCCGAAGCCTTCGCCCTCACCCTAGCCCTCTCCCAGTGGGAGAGGGGACTGATTGGGGG
Organism: Pseudomonas sp. NPDC085632; assembly: GCF_044541255.1. NCBI lineage: Bacteria > Pseudomonadati > Pseudomonadota > Gammaproteobacteria > Pseudomonadales > Pseudomonadaceae > Pseudomonas > Pseudomonas sp. NPDC085632. The sequence goes on from NZ_JBITSX010000020.1 coordinate 14,609, forward strand.
ATGCTCGAGACATACGCCGACCTGAACGTTCTGTTGTGAATCCATAATCGACTCAATCTTTCAGGGCGATGTATGACAGCAGACACCTCGGTCGGCTCCCTCTCCTGGGGGAGAGGGCTGGGCGGGCGGCGTTCCGATGAGGGGGCCTTTGATCAGTTACGCAAATGAGTCAGTGGCAATTCAGTGCTGTTGAGCACCTGATTCAGCACAAAGCTCGAGCGCACGCTGGTCACGCCTTCAATCCGCGTCAAATGCCCCAGCAACAACTTCTGATAGTGATCCATGTCCGGCACCACCACTTTCAACTGGTAATCCGCATCCACGCCCGTCACCAGGCTGCACTCCAGCACCTGCGGCAACGTACGAATCGCGGCTTCGAAATTCTCGAAACGCTCCGGTGTATGCCGGTCCATGCCGATCAGCACATACGCCGTCAGGCTTAGCCCGAGCATCTTGCGATCGAGCAACGCCACCTGGCGCGAAATGTAACCATCGTCTTCCAACTGCTTGACCCGACGCGAACACGGGGAGGGCGACAGACCGATGCGCTCGGCCAATTCCTGGTTGGAGATGCGGGCGTCGCGCTGCAATTCCGCCAAAATGCTCAGGTCGTAACGGTCGAGTTTGCTCATCAATCTGTCCTTGGTTGTAACTATTGCGGCAGATTATCTATCCAGGGTTAAAAATTGCGCAAGTGGTGTTTATTTCAGCAATCTTCGCAATCCTCTGTCGCGGCCTGAGGCCTATTCTTATCACCAGAATCACTGCTCGGTAACACAGTCCACGCGGCCCGCCCTATCAGGCCCGCCGCGGCCGCCACCCCCACCGGGGTTGTGCCGGCCCCCGAGCTGCACACTGTCCAGAAGACGGCGTGAGGTGAGCCGACGTCATAAGCGTCGAGCCAGGACGAAGTTCTCTAGAAGGGAGGCCGACGGGTCTCCCTTTTTTCTTGTCTGCGATTTCATGCCAGACGCTCAATAAATAAGTTGCGCGACTGATAACCTGTTGCAGAACCCGGTGTAGGTATTCCCGGTCTTAGTGACAAGTCCTCTTACATTTACAGGCCCCGCAGTGAGAAAAAGCATGAAGTCGCGCATCTGGCGTCTGGCCGGTGTTGGTTTGCTGTGTGTGAGTGTCAGTGCGCAAGCGCTTGCCGATGAGCCGCAGAATCGTGGACCGGACGGCGGTGGCCATGGTCCGGATCATCAGGGCAATAATCAGGGGCATGGCGGCAACAATCAGCCGCGCCCGCAGAACAATCCATCGCAGAATCAGCCGCAACAGAATCAGCCGCGTCCGCAGAACAACGAGATCATTCGTGGCGACAACAGCCGCCAGTTCGAGCACAACGGCCAGCCGCACAACAACAATGGCCAGTGGCAAAACCACGACCAGAACCGCCCGGCGTACAACCCCAACCCGGTGCGTCAACCGCCACCACCGCCGCAATTGCCGGCCAACAGCCTGCCGATCCAGCCACGGCCCGACGCGGTGCGCCAGACCCAGGAACCGCGCCAGGGTTACTACCGCGACGAGCGTCCGCAAAACGGCTACAACAATCAGCATTGGCAGACCAACAACCGGCCCAATGACAATCGCTGGCCGGGTCGTCCCGACGGGCATGGCAACGGTTGGGGCCCTGGCCCGCAATACCGGCCGGGGCATGTGATCGACCGCTTCCCGGATCGCGATTACCGCGTGCCGTATCGTGGCCAGGATTACTTCTTCTCCGGCGGCTACTGGTATCGCCCGCAAGGCCCACGCTACATCGTCGTGCAACCGCCGCGCGGGATTCGCATCCAGTATTTGCCGGATTACGCCCGTGAAGTGTGGATTGGTGGTTCGTTGCTGTTCCTCGCCGCCGGTTCCTACTACGCGTACCAGGAAGCGACGCAGGATTACGTAGTGGTCGAGCCGCCGGTTCAGCAACAACCGCAGCCGCAATCCCAGGGCTATGACGTCGAAGCGTATCCGGCCAACGGCCAGTCGCCGGAGCAAGTGCAGCAGGACGGATACCAGTGCTATCAGTACGCCGTACAGCAAAGCGGTTTCGACCCGCGCACCGCGACCTATCAACCGGCGCCCGAAGTGGTGCAGGCGTACCGCCAGGCTCAGGGCAATTGTCTGAGCAGTCGCGGTTATCAGGTTCAGTAAGAGCAGCTGTGAGCTGCAAGTTTCGAGTTACAAGCTTGAAGCTTGTGGCTCGCGACTTGTAGCTGCTTTTATCGGATCGGCGTGCACCAGCACTTCGGCTCGCGGGTAAGCCTTGTGGATGGCATCGGCGGCTTGATCGCTGATGCCGTGGGCCACTGACAGAGTCAATTCCCCCGGCAATTCCAGGTGCAACTGCACGAACCAGTGGTTGCCGGAGATCCGCGTGCGCAAGTCATGCGCGCCCAGCACCCCCGGCACATTGCAGGCGAGTTCGAGCATGTGTTGACTGACGTCCGTCGGCAGCTCCTCATCCATCAACACCGAAAAACTTTCCCGGGCGATCTGGATTGCGCTCCACAGAATGTACGCAGCAATCCCCAAACCGAACCACGCATCCAGTTGCTCGAAACCAAACCCGGCGAGGATCAGCGCAATCAGAATGCTGCCGTTGAGCAGCATGTCCGAGCGATAGTGCAGCGAATCCGCGCGTACCGCGTTGGAGCCGGTCTGCTTGATCACCCGATGCTGCAACAACAGCAACGCCGCCGTCAGCAACAGCGAAAACACGATCACGCCGATGCTCAGCCACGGCGCGCCAAGCGGCTGCGGATCATGCAATCGCTCATACGCCTGAAACGCGATCAACACCGCACTGCCACCAATGAACAACGCCTGCGCCATGCCCGCCAGCGATTCCGCCTTGCCGTGGCCATAACGGTGATCGTCATCCGCCGGGCGCAGCGCGTAATGCACCGCCAGCAGATTGAGCATCGAAGTGACACCATCCAGCGCCGAGTCGGTGAGGCCGGCGAGCATGCTCACCGAACCGCTGAGCCACCAGGCAATGGCTTTGGCGACGATCAGCGTGCAGGCGACCGCCACCGAGGCGCGGGTCGCCAGCCTGAGCAGGCGAGCATGTTCGGGGCTGGAGGTCATTGCGTTTCCTTTTTAAGCGGCCGGTTGCAGGCCGAACATCGCCAGTTGTTGCGTGCTGCCCTTGTGTTGAATCAGGCGCGGGTCATCCAGAGGGAAGTCACGTCCCAATTCACTTTCGAGAATAGCCTGCAGCTTGTGATTATCGACCTGACCGTCCGGGCCGATGGCTTGCTTGAGCTTGGCCGGATCGATCTGCGCGGTGTGGCCCGGTTCGAAATAGATCGCACCGGTGGCGAAGTCGACGGCAAACGCGATCAGCCCGGGAATGATGTAGAACAGGAGGCCCACGGCGTCGAGCACGGCAATCGCCGGATCGACCTTGCCGTCGATCTGACCGCGACGGTCCGGGTAGAAAATCGAACCGCACGCCGTGATTTGCGTGAGCAGGGTGGCGACCAGTACACCGCCGATCAGGCGAAAAGGTAAGCGCATGGGAAATCTCCTGAGTCATCTAAGAACGAAGCGTCGTCGTGTGAAGTTAAGACCCTGACGAACGCCTTGCAGTTCGCCGTTATACTCGGGCCTCTGTTTTGGAGCCAGCATGAATTCTTTGCCGATCGATGACGTTTTACCCGCCCTGCGTGAAGCCTTGGCGACACGCCACGAAGCCGTGCTCGAAGCACCGCCCGGCGCCGGTAAAACCACGCGCGTGCCCTTGGCCTTGCTCAATGAAACCTGGCTGGCCGGGCAGACCATTCTGATGCTTGAACCACGCCGTCTGGCCGCGCGTGCAGCAGCGGAGCGTCTGGCCAGTGAGCTGGGCGAGAAGGTCGGGGAAACCGTCGGTTATCGCATTCGTCTCGACAGCAAGGTCGGCCCCAATACGCGTATCGAAGTGGTCACCGAAGGCATTCTCACCCGCCGCTTGCAGGATGACCCGGCGCTGGAAGGCGTGGGCTTGCTGATCTTCGACGAATTTCACGAGCGTAGCCTCGACGCCGATCTGGCACTGGCCTTAAGTCTGAACGGTCGCGACCTGTTTCGAGCTGAACAGCCGCTGAAGATTTTGCTGATGTCGGCCACGTTGGAAGGCGAGCGTCTGGCCGGGTTGCTGGATGACGCGCCGATCCTGCGCAGCGAAGGGCGCATGTATCCGGTGACGATGCGCTGGGGCCGGCCGTTTCAACCCGGCGAATACATCGATCAACGCGTCACGCAGACTGTTCTCGAAGCGCTGCACGATGAAACCGGCAGCCTGTTGGTGTTCCTGCCGGGGCAGGCGGAAATCCGTCGCGTGCATCAACAATTGGCTGACGCGATTGGTGAGCGCAGCGATGTGTTGCTCTGCCCGTTGCACGGTGAACTCGACCTCAATGCGCAACGCGCGGCGATCGATCCGGCGCCTGCGGGCCAGCGCAAAGTGGTGTTGGCGACCAACATTGCCGAAACCAGTCTGACCATCAACGGCGTGCGCGTGGTGATCGATGCCGGGCTGGCGCGGGTGCCACGTTTTGATCCCGGCAGCGGCATGACGCGTCTCGATACCCAGCGGATTTCCAAGGCCAGCGCCACTCAGCGTGCGGGTCGGGCAGGGCGACTGGAACCGGGTGTTTGTTATCGCTTGTGGTCGCAGGATCAGCACGAACAACTCGCGGCTTATGGCAGTGCGGAAATTCTTTCGGCGGATCTTGCCAGCCTCGCCCTGCAACTGGGGCGCTGGGGCGTAACACCGGGCGAACTGGTCTGGCTCGACGTTCCGCCGGCTGCCGCTTATGCACAGGCGCAGGATTTACTGCAAAGGCTCGGTGCGCTGGAAGGTGAGGCGCTGACTTCCCACGGTCAGGCCATGGCTGAATTGCCGGCGCATCCGCGCATCGGTCACCTGTTACTACGCGGTCAGGCGTTAGGCCTGGCGAACATGGCGTGCGATGTTGCCGCACTGCTTGGCGAGCGCGATATCTTGCGTGGCGCGGGAGCTGATCTGCACAGTCGTCTGGTACTGCTCTCTGGTGAAGAGCGTGCCGCCCGAGGTGCGCAGGGCGGTGTGCAGCGTGCCAAGCAACTGGCGCGGCAATATCGCAGTTATCTGCGTGGCAAGGCGAGTGAGCCGTTCAGCGATCCAGATCATCCGCGTTGGCTCGGCGCGTTGCTGGCGCTGGCCTATCCGGATCGCGTTGCGCAACAGCGGCGCGCCGGCGGTGCCGAATATCGTCTGGCCAATGGTCGCGCCGCGTTGTTCGCCGAAGCCGACAGCCTGATGAAAGAGCCATGGATCGTCATCGCCGATCTCGGCAGCCGTCAGGGCCAGCGCGAGGAACGGATTTATCTGGCGGCGGATTTCGATCCGGCGCTGTTCGATTCGGTGCTCGCCGAACAGGTGCGCAATGTCGATCAACTCGACTGGGACGAACGCGAAGGCGTGCTGCGTGCCGAGCGGCAACGCAAGGTTGGCGAGCTGATTCTCAGCCGCGAGCCGTTGACAGGTCTCGATGAAAATGCGCGCAGTCAGGCGCTGGTCAATCTGGTGCGGCGCAAAGGTCTGGAGCTGCTGCCATGGACGCCGGAGCTGCGTCAGTGGCAGGCGCGGGTGGCGTTGTTGCGCCAGTTGGAGTTGGGTTCGCAAGCTGAAAGCCAGTGGCCGGATGTCAGTGATGCGACGTTGCTCAACAGTCTCGAAGATTGGCTGATGCCGTATCTGGGCAAGGTCTCGCGGCTCAGCCACTTTGCCAACCTGGACCTGTCGAGCATCGTGCGTAACCTGCTGCCATGGCCATTGCCGCAAAAGCTCGATGAACTGGCGCCGCATCATTTGAGCGTACCGTCGGGTTCATCGATTCGTCTGGACTACCGCGAGTTCCCACCGATTCTGGCGGTGCGTTTGCAGGAATTGTTTGGTCTGGCGGACACGCCGCGCATTGCCGGCGGACGGCAGGTGGTCAAGTTGCATCTGCTGTCGCCGGCGCGGCGGCCGGTACAGGTGACGCAGGATCTGGCCAACTTCTGGCGCAGCACCTATGCCGAGGTGAAGAAGGATTTGAAGGGGCGCTATCCAAAGCATTATTGGCCAGACGATCCGTTGGTGGCCGAGGCAACTGCGCGGGCCAAGCCGCGCGGCACTTGAAGCTCAAAAGATCGCAGCCTGCGGCCGCTCCTACAGGGGTTGCGATATTTTTGCGGTTAATTGTTCACGGCAATAATCGGCGAACAACTGCGCCGGTTTGGTCAACTGCCCACGTTTGAGCCACGCGGCGACCAAGCCTGAACCGGTAACGTCTTCGACGATGTCCACGCACACGACTTTCTTGCCGTCGTAGGTGCATTCCGAATGCGGTTTGGTCACCAGAATCGAGAAGCCGAAACCCTGGCCGACCATCCCGCGTACCATCTCGATCGACGGCGAGCTGAACTCGATGCGCGGCGTCAGCCCCAATTCTTCAAACAGGCTGACGAAGTAGGTTCGGCTCGGCTGCACATCGAGCAGGATCATCGGATCCAGACACAGATCGCGCAGCGACACCTGCTTGTACTGGGCAAAGCGATGATCCGCCGGCAACAGCGCGTAGGGGCGTTGCGCCGGCATCAGCGGTTCGGTCTGGATGGTCGCATCGAGTTCATGTTCATAAAGAATCACCAGATCGAACGCGCCTGACGTCAGGCCTTGCACCAGCTCTTGCTGTTCACCGTCGCGAATGCGGATTTGAACGCCCGGATACAGCGCCGAGAACCCGGCGATCAACTGCGGCAGGTACAACGGCGCGACCGTTTCGAAACAACCAATATCGATTTGCCCGGCGACCACGTCGTTGTCGGCGAGGGCGTTCTGTTCGAACTCCTTGGCCATGCGCAGCAACTCTTGAGCCTTGCGAAAAAACCGTGCACCGCTTGGCGTCAGTGACACACCTTGGGCGTGATGACGGATCAGCAGTTGCACACCGAAGCTGTCTTCCAGTCCTTTGATCGCGGTGGAAATCGCCGGTTGCGCGATGTACAACTTGCGCGAAGCTTCGGCAACGCTGCCGCATTCGACGGTGGTGATGAAGTATTTCAACTGACGCAAATTGTAGGCGGCCACGGCAAACCTCAGGACGAGCGGACTCGACTTCAAAGCAATTTGTGCGCCGCCACGTCCTTTGCGCGACGATGTTTTTATCCTTCAACCATAGCCATCTGCACAGCGTTTGGGGGAAGTCATTGCCCAGTGTTTTTATTGCCTGCGAAGACATTTTTACTATTTTTAGCCCGTGCGGGCCTGAGCGACCATCGAGGCACAATAACGCCTCAGGAGCATCCGTCGTGTTCGAGCTTGCAGAGTGGCAGCGCCGTGCCGTTGCATTGAAGTTTCCCGACCAGGCCGTGATCGACGGCCAGCATTGCACCGCCCAATCGGGGCAGACCTTCGCCGCAATCAACCCGGCGACCGGGCAATGCCTGGCGAATGTCGCCGCGTGCGGTGAGGCGGATGTCGACGTCGCAGTGCGCAATGCGCGACAGGTGTTTGCGGCCGGTATCTGGTCGCAACGCTCGCCGGCCGAGCGCAAGCAAGTGCTGCTGCGTCTGGCTGATTTGCTGATGATTCATCGTGAAGAACTGGCCTTGCTCGATTCGCTGAATATGGGCAAACCAGTCATGGATGCCTACAACATCGACGTGCCGGGCGCTGCCGGGGTGTTCCGTTGGTACGCCGAAGCCATCGACAAACTTTATGATCAGGTCGCACCCAGTGCGTCGAATGTGTTGGCGACGATCACTCGTGAAGCACTGGGTGTGGTGGCCGCCGTAGTGCCGTGGAATTTCCCGTTGGACATGGCGGCGTGGAAGCTCGCGCCGGCATTGGCGGCGGGGAATTCGGTGATCCTCAAACCGGCCGAGCAGTCACCGTTTTCGGCGTTGCGTCTGGCTGAGTTGGCGCTGGAGGCGGGGCTGCCAGCGGGTGTGCTGAACGTCCTGCCAGGGCTTGGCGAACAGACCGGCAAGGCGTTGGGTTTGCACGCGGATGTCGATTGTCTGGTGTTCACTGGCTCGACCCAGGTCGGCAAATATTTCATGCAGTATTCCGCGCAGTCGAACCTCAAACAGGTATGGCTGGAGTGCGGTGGCAAGAGCGCCAATCTGGTGTTCGCCGATTGCCAGGATCTGAATCTGGCGGCGGAGAAAGCGGCGTTCGGGATTTTCTTCAATCAGGGCGAAGTCTGCTCGGCCAATTCGCGCTTGCTGGTGGAACGTTCGATTCATGATGAGTTTGTTGAGCGCTTGAAAGCCCAGGCTGAGCGCTGGTTGCCGGGCGATCCGCTGGATCCGCAGAGCAGCGCGGGGGCGATTGTTGATAGCAGGCAAACGGCGAGCATCATGCGCTTTATTCGCAGTGCCGAGCAGTCAGGGGCCACGCGGGTTTGTGGTGGGCAGCAGCGGCGAATTAATGGGTCGGACAATTTTATTGATCCGACGATTTTTACCGGTGTGACAGCTGATATGCCGCTGTTTCGCGAAGAGGTGTTTGGCCCGGTGTTGGCGGTGGTGCCGTTTGACAGCGAGGAAGAGGCGCTGCGGCTGGCCAATGACAGCGTGTACGGACTGGCGGCGTCGTTGTGGACCGATGACCTCAACCGCGCGCACCGCGTGGCGCGGCAGCTGCGCGCGGGTACGGTGTCGGTCAACACGGTGGATGCGCTGGATGTGACGGTGCCGTTTGGCGGCGGCAAGCAATCGGGGTTTGGCCGCGATCTGTCACTGCATTCGTTCGACAAATACACCCAACTGAAAACCACCTGGTTTCAGTTGCGCTGAAACCGCGTCCTCCCCATCGCGAGCAGGCTCGCACACACTGGATCTATGCCGCACTGAAGATCCCTGTGGGAGCGAGCCTGCTCGCGAATGCGGTGGGTCAGGCAACGAAGGTTTCGGCTGACCTTCCGCCATCGCTGGCAAGCCAGCTCCCACAGGTTTTTATTGGTGTTCACAAAAACCGGGGTACCACTGAGATCCCTGTGGGAGCTGGCTTGCCAGCGATGACATTCGCCCAGTCACCGAAAATCCCCGCTCTGCACCCTCCTTGAGCATCCCCGCCAACTCCGCCCTTTAGCAGTGCGCACTAGCCAGTTTTTTCATCATTTGCAGCCAACAATTTCCTGATTTTCCTCACCGCGCACATGGGCCACCATCGATCTTGCCCGCCAGCCGAATGTTGTCCGCCCAAGCGTCCGCGAGAGACCAACGGCAGCAACTGCACAACGGCCGGCGACCGTACTGCCCATGACAAAACTAAATCAACAGCGTCGGGAGTGCTCCATGATCAAGTCCTTGTGTCTCCGTCTCACTCACCCTCTGGCAATCACTGCTCTTGCCGCCACGGTCGCGACCAGCGCCCAGGCCGGGACCCTGTCCATCGGCCACACCACGTGGGTCGGCTACGGCACCCTCTATCTGGCTCAGGACCTGGGCTACTTCAAGGAAAACGGTCTGACCGTCGAATTGCCGGTGGTCGAAGAGGCGTCGATGTACATGGCCGCGCAGGCGTCCGGGCAACTGTCCGGCTCGGCGTCGACCATCGATGAAGTGCTCAAATACCGCCCGCAGTTCTGCTTCAAAGCGGTCGCGGCGCTGGATGACAGCCATGGCGGCGACGGCGTGCTGGTCGGCAAAGACGTCAAGAGCCTGCAGGAACTCAAGGGCAAATCCGTCGCGGTCAACGAGGGTTCAACCTCGCAATTCTGGCTCTCCTACCTGCTGAAAAAGAACGGCATGAAGATGAGCGACATCACCGTGCAGAACATGACCGCTGACGATGCCGCCACCGCGTTCATTGCCGGCCGCGTACCCGCCGCCGTCACTTGGGAACCGCACCTGTCGATGGTCCGCGACAAGCAGCAAGGCAAAGTGTTGATCGACAGCAGCAGCACCCCCGGCGTGATCGTCGACGTGGTTGCGCTCAATTGCAGCGTCATCGACAAGCAACCGGAAGACGTCAAAGCGCTGGTCGCCGGTTTGTACAAAGCCGTGCAATACACCAAGGATCATCCGGAAGACGCTTACAAAATCATGGCCAAAGGTGTCGGCGGTTACCTGTCCGATCCGAAGGAACTGGCCGCCGCCGCGCAAGGCGTGCGTTTCTACGATCAAGCCATGAGCGAGAAGCTCTTGGGCTCACCGGGCAAACCGGGTGACAGCGCAGCGCTGATCAAACTGGCCAACGAAACCGCCAGCGAATTGCAGGGCAAACCTTACAACGTCAGCAACGACGAGCTGGTCGACAACCGTTTCGTCAGCCCGCTCTAGGAGGTGTGCAATGTTCAAGCGCAATTCGTGGCTGAGCCGCAGCCTCACACCGAAAACCTCCCTACCCGTGCAAGTGGTGTGGAGCGCCAGTGGTCTGGCCTGGGTGTTGTTGGTCGGCCTGTGGGCCGGGTTATCTTACGGCGGCATCGTCCCGGGCATGTTCCTGCCAACGCCCGGCGCGGTGGTTGAAGCCGCCGTGCGCCTGAGCCGCGACGGCACCCTCGGCACGCATGTCTGGGCCAGTGTCGAAGTGGTGATGGTCGGCTTCATTGTGTCGTCGCTGGTGGCGGTGCCGTTGGGGTTGCTGATGGGCAGTTTCCGCATCGTTCAGGCGTTCCTTGAGCCGCTGGTGAACTTCATTCGTTACCTGCCGGTGACCTCGTTTGTGCCGCTGTTCATCTTGTGGATCGGCATCGGTCTGGAGCAGCGCGTGTCGGTGATTATCTTCGGCGTGTTCTTCCAGCAACTGGTGATGATCGCTGACGTGTCGAAGGGTATTTCCAAGGACTTGATCAACGCCTCTTACACCTTGGGTTCCAATCGCCGCGATGCGGTGTTGCATGTGATCGCGCCGGCCTCGGTGCCGGGAGTACTCGACACTTTGCGCGTCACCATGGGCTGGGCCTGGACCTATCTGGTGGTGGCTGAACTGGTCGCCGCGTCCAGCGGTTTGGGTTACCTGAGCCTGAAAGCCATGCGCGGTTTTCAGGTCGATGTGATTTTCCTCGCCATCGCGATCATCGGCCTGCTCGGGCTGATCACCGATCAACTGTTCCGTTTTCTCCGCCTGAGGGTTGCCGCATGGGCTCAGTGACTGCTGCCAATCATCGTTTCATCGAACCTGTCGCGACCCCGGCGCTAGCCGCGCCACGCTTGCAGGTGGACAAAGTCAGCCTGCGTTACAAGAAGCCCGACGGCGGCACGTTTACTGCTCTTGAAGAGGTGTCGTTCGAGGTGCCGGATCAGCAGTTCGCGGTGCTGGTCGGGCCATCGGGTTGCGGCAAGTCGAGCCTGTTGTACCTGACTGCCGGTCTGGCTGAGCCGACCTCAGGTGAGATTTATGTTGGCGGCCAGCAAGTTCAGGGACCGGGCGCGGATCGCGGCATGGTCTTCCAGAGCTACACGCTGTTCCCGTGGCTGACCGTGCGGCAGAACGTCGAGTTCGGCCTCAAACGCCGCGGCATGCCGGCGGCGCGGCGCAAGGAGATCGTCGATTATTACGTCAACGAAGTTGGCCTCGGCGGGTTCGCCGACAACTACGCCAAGCAACTGTCGGGCGGGATGATGCAGCGCGTGGCGATCGCCCGCGCGCTGGCCAATGATCCGCAGATTCTACTGATGGACGAACCGTTCGGTGCGCTCGATAGCCAGACACGTCTGCAGATGCAGCAGTTGTTGCTGCGGGTGTGGGGCAACAGCAAGAAGACCGTGTTGTTCGTCACCCATGACATCGACGAAGCCATTCTGCTCGGCGATCGGGTCTATGTGATGGGCGCAAAACCGGGGCGGATCAAGCAGATTCTCGATGTACCGATCGAGCGTCCGCGCTCACTGGACATGGTCATGGAGCGCTCGTTCATCGACATGAAACGGCAGATCTTCGGGCTGTTGCATGACGATCTGGAAGAAGTGCATTAATGCGCAGATACACAACACCTGTGGGAGCAAGCTCGCTCCCACAATGTGATTTCACTGCTGGGCAAACACGGTTTTGACCCATCCCTGCAGGGTGTATTTCTGGTAGATGTGTTCAGGCACATCGACATACGGCTCAGAGATGAACCGTTCCGGAATCACCGGATTGGCCTCATCGATCACCAGAATATTCGCCGGGTTGTAAAAGTCATAGTCGACCACGCTCTGGTTGGTGGTAATGACTTTTTTGCGGGAGGCCATGGCTTCGAAGAAACGAAAGCTCAGCCCCGCCTGACCGGGCTTGGCAATGTCGAGAATGATTCGCGAGCGCTTGACCAGTTCGCCCACCGATTCCAGCGACATCCTCTTCTCGAAAAAGGTGATAGCCGGATGCGTACCTGGAATCGGTTTGCTCTGAACCAGAAATTTGCAGTCGGTGATGCCGAGCCGATCAAATTCCCGTACCAGCGCTTCGAGGGCGGGAACCCTGTCCTTGCCCGCCATCACTACGCAGGCCGAGTATTCATCGGGGTCGCCGTCTGCGACGTAATCGTCGTAAATGAAATTGTGCAGTTTTTTCAGGCCGTGGCTCTTGGCATTTTCCGGGTCGAATGAAAACACCTGGTCATACGCGGCAAGTTCTTCACGGCTCATCGGCCATCGACTGAAGCTGTCGTACAGGTAAGCGATCTTTCGATCAGAGGTTTGCAGGCCGGCTGTAACCTGTTTGGGATCGATCTGTGCCGGATTGATGATGAGCGCTACGTCAAATCGTCCCGATGTACGAATTGTCTTCTTGAACAGCCGCAACCGATCCCAATGTTTCAGCCAGCGACGAATGATTTTCGGGCTTCGTGCAAACCTGTCGGGCATTGAAAACGTATCGATAAAGCAGACGTCATTATCGATGCTCAAATAAGCAGCCAATTTGCGGGCATAACCGCCGATGTCTTTGCAGACCAGTAAGATTTTCATAGGCGTCCATGTCGAGTTCAAGACATGGAGCTTAGTTCCCGGTTTTGCATTTGCTTTTGTTTCTGTCGCCGCTACGGCGCCGCCGGCAGCAGGAAGCGCGCAATCACCGGCAGATGATCGGAAATTCGCAACGTATCGTCCTGGCGCACCATCGCTTCCACCCGTTTGATCTTCGGGCTGTAAAACAGATAGTCGACTGTTCGATCCGGGCCATTCAGGCCGGGGTCGTTGGGATAGTGGGTCAGCCACTGCGCACGGTCGATGCCGCTGGCTTCGTTGTTGGTCGGGATCATCGGGTACTTGTCCCACAGCAGATGCAATTCGCTGTCGGCGGAGTAGGGCGTGCGCTGCTCGGCGGGGAGGCGACGAAACTGGCCGAGCGGCAGCAGGTTGAAGTCGCCACCGATCAACCACGGCAAGCCCTGGCTTTCGTACTTGTCGAGCACTTTGGCCACGGCGGTCACTTGTGCCAGCGCGGTGTCATTTGGTTGGCTGGCGCGTTCAAGGTGGGTATTGAACACGGTGAGCTGTCCGCCGTCACTCAGGGGCAGTTTGGTCGCGAGCAGGGCGTCTTTCGGCTGGAATTGACGACTGATGAAGTTAGTCGCAGCGACCGGCAATTGCAGGCGTTCGGCGTGTTCGATGCGGTAGCGGCTCAGGGTTGCCAACTGGCGGCCAACGCTGCCGAAGATGTGTCGATCAGGGACGAACTCGGCTTTCCAGTCAAATGTGCTGGCGCTGCACGGATACAGATCGGCGACGCGTTCCTGCAACAGCTTGAGCTGGTTCTGATAGTCGCTGGCCTTGGCACCGTCATCGAGTTCCTGCAGCAGCACCACATCGGGCTGCTCGTCACGGATAACCCGTGCCACTTCGTCGAGGCTGAAAGCCATGTCTTCCAGCGTCGGCGCTTCATCTGTGCCCTGGGCCAGATCATTCCAGAACACGTAGCGCTTGCCCGCCAGATACTGCACGTTCCAGGTCATGGCTTTCAGCGCCTGGCCCGGTACCAGTGTCGGTGGCGTCCCCGTGCAACTGACCGGCAGGGTTTCGCGGGCGTCCGGGCGCCAGGTCAGGCTGAAGATCAGCGCGCCAATCAGCACGAGGGCGAGCACAGAAAGAAACAGGGTGTAGCGCAGTAGACGGGTCATGGCTCGGCTTATAGCGTTACAGAAAGTGGCCCCGAGCATACCTGACGGCCGTCTCGAAGCCCAAGCACAGTGCTGTCAGACCACTCTGTCGCGTTTGTCAGGCAATTCGCTGATCAGCATGAACAGGCGAAACAACACCACGCTGGTGAACAGTTGCAGGAAGCTGTGAGCGCTGTCGATCAGTATCGCGATAACCGGGTTTTGCGGCTCGGGATAGACCGCCAGCGTCGCGCCTTTGAGCAGCCACAGCGGCGTCATCACGCAGAGAATGCACAGCAGGATTCGCCAGAAATGCCCACGGGTCAGGCGCAGGCTTTCTTTCATCGCCTGCAAAGGCCCCATGCCGCGCAGCACCAGCAGGTATTCGCCGAACGCGAGCATGACCATCAGCATCAGGCCCGGCAAGAAGTACAGCGACAGGCCCAACAAAATCAACAAGGTGTTCAGCGCCGTGAGCAAAGCGAAACGTGGCCACAGGGTCGCGGCCATTGCCAGCAGGTCACGGTTGCGCGGCGCCTCGCCACGGCTGCGCGCATCGAGGAACAGGATCAGCGCTGCGGTGTACAGCGGATACACCAGCAGACCGACGACGATACTGATCGCCGAGATGTTTTCCGGCCCGCTGGCGCGATCGACCACTTGTTGCAGAAACGCTTCGAAAATCACCAGCGGCAGGCACAACCGCACGATGCTGCCCAAATGGCGTTTGAAAAAATACAGAGAGTCGCGCAGCACTTCGAGGGCATTCATCAGTCGGTATCGCAGGTCGAAAACAGTGGCTCACTTTAACCGATGATGGCTGGCGCGACACAAACGTAAACATTCGGTAAAGGTCATTGAAACGTTTTGTCACCGTCTCCATTACAGGAGAGCACCTCGGCCAACGTGGACGAGGGCAATGTTATCCCCGGCAATCTACGAGGTCGCCATGAACAGCGAAGAGCAAACCCTGATCGATGGACTGTTTTCCCGGCTGCAACAGGCCGAAACGGAGGCAGCCCCGCGCGATGCACAGGCTGAGGCGCGGATCAAGGAACACCTGACCCGCCAGCCGGCGGCAGGTTATTTCATGACCCAGGCGATTCTGGTGCAAGAGGCTGCGCTCAAGAGCCTCGATGAGCAGAACAAGCAACTGACGCAGCAAGTCCAGCGTTTGCAGGCTGAGTTGCAATCGGCCAAGGCGCAGAGTGCCGCACCGGCGCCGAGCGGCGGTGGCGGTTTCCTGTCGAGCATTTTTGGTGGCAGCCAGCGTCCGGCGCCGACCCAGAGCGCGCCAGCCTCGACTGGCGGCTGGCGCGAACCGGCACCGCAGCAGAATTACGCGGCCCCGGCGCCACAACAGAACTTCGGCGCGCCACCACCTAACTACGCGCAACAAGCTGCTCCGGCTGCCGGCAGCAGCTTCCTCGGAGGCGCCTTGAAAACCGCCGCGGGTGTGGCCGGTGGCGTGATGCTGGCGCAGGGCATCAGCAGCCTGTTCCATCACAACCAGCAGCCGGAAGAAATCGTTGAAGTGATCAAGGAAGAGCCGGCGCAGGTCGCTGACCAGAGCAACAACGGTTGGGGCGATGATCAGCGTGTGGCCGATAACGGCTTTTCTGGCAATGATCAGGGCGGGTTCACCGACACCGACTACAGCGACGACAACTCATCGTTCTTCGATGACGACGATTCCTTCGTCTGACTCACCACTCGTCCGGAGCCCCTTGGGGCTTCGGGCCGATTATTCGCGGAACCCTCCTGATGGCTGGCATACTGAGCGCCTTTTTCGGGCCTGGCGCCTGATCCCGCTTCGTGCGCTTGCGCGCCCACAGGAACTCCGGTGAAAAAAATCGCAGTGTTCGCCGACGTGCAGAACCTCTACTACACCGTGCGTCAGGCCTATGGTTGTCACTTCAACTACGCCGCATTGTGGGCCGACATCAGCAAGGACGGGCAGATCGTCGAGGCCTACGCCTATGCGATCGACCGTGGTGACAGCAAACAACAGCAGTTCCAGCAGATCCTGCGCAACCTCGGCTTCACCGTGAAGCTCAAACCCTACATCCAGCGCAGCGACGGCTCGGCCAAGGGCGACTGGGACGTGGGCATCACCCTCGACATCATGGACGCCGCCGATCACGTCGACGAAATCGTCCTGGCCTCCGGTGACGGTGATTTCGACATGCTGCTGGAGCGCATCATCAGCAAACACGGCGTGCAGGCAGTCGCCTATGGCGTGCCGGGCCTCACCGCCAACTCGCTGATCCGCGCCGCCAGCCGTTATGTGCCGATTGAAGGCGCACTGTTGCTCAAGAATTGATTTGTACGGAGTTGAACCCGGTTTGGAACGCATTGCAGTCATCGACTTTGAAACCACCGGCCTCTCGCCGAACAGCAGCTGCCGCGCCACGGAAATCGCCGTGGTCATGCTGGAAAACGGCCGCATCGTCGAGCGTTACCAGAGCCTGATGAACGCCGGCGTACGCGTCCCCGCGTTCATCGAACAACTGACCGGCATCAGCAACGCCATGCTGCGCACTGCGCCGTCGGCCGAGCAGGTGATGAACGAGGTCAACGAGTTCGTCGGCTGCACGCCGCTGGTGGCGCACAACGCCTCGTTCGACCAGAAGTTCTGGGACTTTGAACTGGGGCGGATCAAGCGCACGCGGTTGCAGAATTTTGCCTGTTCACTGTTGCTGGCCCGGCGTTTGATGCCAGCCGCGCCGAATCACAAGCTCGGCACGCTGACCACGTTTGCGCGCCTGCCGCACACGGGGCAGGCTCACCGGGCCATGGCCGATGCCGAAATGGCGGCGAATCTGATGGCGCATCTGGCTGAAGAGCTGCGCGGCAAGCATGGGATCAGCGAGCTATCGCATGACCTGCTGTGCAAACTGCAGAAAGTCCCGGCTGCGAAAGTCAGCGAACACCTGCAACGCTACCGCTGATGCCACCCAATCCCCTGTAGGAGCTGCCGAAGGCTGCGATCTTTTGATCTAGAGGTGAAAGATCAAAAGATCGCAGCATCGTTTCACTCGTCAGCTCCTACAGGGGAGGGAAGATTGTTCCGGTGCAGGGAGAGGGGCGGTCACGCGATTTATTCACTTGCCGTTGTTTTCGATCTGGCCTAACGGCACACGCTTTTCGATGGCGCTAGACAACACAATCGACGTCTTGCTGAAGCCAAACTTCGCCACCCGATTGATCAACTCCTCCAGCTCCGTCATCGATCCCACCGCGGCTTTCATCATCACGCACGGATCGCCCGTCACTCGAAAGCATTCGGTCAACTGTGGGATTTTTACCAGTTCGTCGTAGACCTTCTGACTGCCGTTCTGGTGCAGGCGCAATTCGATCATGCACTGGATCGGCAGGCCGATTTTCGACAGGTCGATTTTCGCCTCATATCCGGTGATCACCCCGGAGGCTTCAAGCTTGGCCACGCGCTCGGCGACGGCAGGGGCGGAGAGGTTCACCTTGCGCGCCAGGTCGGCGTAGGACGCTCGGCCGTTTTCCAGCAGGGCGCTGAGCAGCATGCGGTCGTATTTGTCCAAGGGAAATCTCCTGAAAATGCCAGACTTTCGAAATCTCGGTTTAACCAGGAGATCTCCGTGATTTCCAAAGTGTACCGGCGCTATAAACAGGTTTTGTAGCTTATTTTTGTCCGTGCGCCTTTCTAGAATAATCCATCCCCTGACCCAGACTTTCGAGCTGCCCATGCCTGCCTTGCGCCGTTTTTCCTTGCCGCTGATCGCCGCGTTTTTCGCGCTGTACGTGATTTGGGGATCGACCTATCTGGTTATCCGTATCGGTGTCGAGTACTGGCCGCCGCTGATGCTCGGCGGTGTGCGCTTCGTGATCGCCGGTACGTTGATGTACGCGTTCCTCCGCTGGCGCGGGGCTCCGGCGCCAACCTGGGCGCAGTGGAAAGCGGCGGGAATCATCGGCATTTTGCTGCTGAGTTTTGGTAACGGCGCGGTGAGTGTGGCCGAGCACACCGGTGTGGCTTCGGGTGTGGCGGCATTGGCGGTGGCGACGGTGCCGCTGTTCACGTTGCTCTGTGGCTATTTCTGGGGCGCGCGTAATACCCGCCTGGAATGGGCCGGAGTGGCGTTGGGGATTATCGGCATTGCCATGCTCAACATGGGTTCCAACCTGCAATCCAGCCCGATGGGCGCAGCATTGCTGATTTTCGCGGCGGCGACCTGGGCGTTCGGCTCGGTGTGGAGCAGACATTTGCCGTTGCCCCAGGGCGCGATGGCCAGCGCGGTGGAGATGCTGGTCGGCGGTGTGGTGCTGCTGATTGGCAGCGCGGCGAGCGGTGAACACCTGCAAGCGCTGCCGCCGGTTGAAGGCTGGCTGGCGCTGGCTTACCTGATTTTCTTCGGCTCGATCATCGCCTTCAATTCCTACATGTACCTGCTCAAGCACGTGCGTCCGGCGGCGGCGACCAGTTATGCCTACGTCAACCCGGCGGTGGCGGTGTTGTTGGGGATTGTCTTTGTTGGCGAGACCATCGGGATCGAAGAAGCGCTGGCGATGCTGGTGATCATCAGCGCGGTGGTGTTGATTGGCTTGCCGCAGTGGCGCCGTCCGGCGCAGCCGCCAGTCGTAGAGCCGACAGCCGTTCCCACAGAAACGCGTACGAATTAGGGTAAACTGCGCGGCATTGCATGCCCGCGTCATTTTTTCCTACGGTACTCCCATGACTTTCGCCACCCTTGGCCTGATCGAACCTTTGCTGCGCTCCCTCGAGACGCTCGGCTACCAGACCCCGACGCCGGTTCAGGCGCAAGCCATTCCGGCCGTGCTGGCCGGTCGTGACCTGATGGCTGCCGCCCAGACCGGCACCGGCAAGACCGCCGGTTTCGCCTTGCCGCTGCTGCAGTTGCTGGCCATGGAAGGGCCGAAAGTTGCTGCCAACTCGGCGCGTGCGCTGATTCTGGTGCCGACCCGCGAGCTGGCCGAGCAGGTTCATGAGTCTGTGCGCCAGTACGCCGAAAACCTGCCGCTGCGCACTTATGCGGTTTACGGCGGTGTCAGCATCAATCCGCAGATGATGAAGCTGCGCGGCGGCGTCGATGTGCTGGTCGCCACGCCGGGTCGCCTGATCGACCTGTTCCGCCAGAACGCGCTGAAACTCGATCAGCTGCAAACCCTGGTGCTGGATGAAGCCGATCGTATGCTCGACCTGGGCTTCTCCGAAGAACTGGCGAACATTTATCGCATGCTGCCGAAAAAGCGCCAGACGCTGCTGTTTTCCGCGACGTTCTCCGATGATATCCGCCTGCTGGCCGGGCAGATGCTCAACGATCCGCTGACCGTCGAAGTCAGCCCGCGCAACGTCGCGGCCAACACCGTCAAGCAGTGGATCGTTACGGTAGACAAGAAGCGCAAGGCCGAACTGTTCGTGCATTTGATGCGCAAGAACAAGTGGAAGCAGGTGCTGGTGTTCGCCAAGACCCGCAACGGCGTCGATGCGCTGGTGGAAAAACTTCAGGGCCTGGGTGTGAATGCTGACGGTATCCATGGTGATAAACCGCAAGCAACCCGTCAGCGGGCGCTGGATCGTTTCAAGCTCAGTGAAGTGCAGATTCTGGTCGCGACTGACGTTGCGGCGCGGGGACTGGATATTGAAGATTTGCCGTTGGTGATCAATTTCGATCTGCCGATCGTGGCTGAAGACTACATTCACCGTATCGGCCGCACGGGCCGTGCTGGCGCGACGGGCGAGGCGATCTCGCTGGTCTGTGCGGATGAGGTGAACATGTTGTCGGCGATTGAAATGCTGACGCGGCAGACCTTGAAGCGTCAGAACGAGCCGGATTTCGAGCCTGAGCATCGTGTGCCGGATACCGATGCCAGTGGTCAGGTGATCAAGAAGCCGAAGAAACCGAAGAAGCCGAAAGCGTCGGGTGGTGGTGGCAAGCGCAATCTGGGCAAGTGGGTCGACAGCGGCGAGACGCAGGCGCCGGAGCCTTCGGTCAAGCCTGTGCGTAAAGTGCCGGTGTTTAATACCGGGCCGCGTAAGCGCAAACCTTAAAGTCAAAAGCCCCTCATCGGAACGCCGCCCGCCTAACCCTCTCCCCGAGGGAGAGGGGACTGATTGGGGGATGCTCCCGAAGTACGCCGACCTGATTCTTCTGTTGTGAATCCATAATCGACAGAGCTTCGCCAGACACCTCGGTCGGTTGGCCGAAGCCATAATCGACTCGGTGTTTCAGGTCGATGTTGGACGCCAGACACCTCGGTCGGCTCCCTCTCCCTCTGGGAGAGGGCTGGGGTGAGGGTTCAGGCAGACGCCTTGGACTTGATCCATTGCACGATACCCAACCCCGCCGCCCGCCCACTGGCAAAACACCCCGTCAGCAAATAGCCGCCCGTCGGCGCTTCCCAATCGAGCATCTCCCCCGCACAGAACACCCCTGGCAACGCCTTGAGCATCAAGCGCTCGTCCATCGCCTCAAACGTCACGCCGCCAGCACTGCTGATCGCCTCGTCCAATGGTCGGGTTTTCAACAATGTCAGCGGCAGTGCTTTGATCGCCCGCGCCAATAACGCCGGATCGGCGAAGGTTGCCGCATCAGTCAACTCACGCAACAACGCCGCTTTAACCCCATCAATCCCGACCTGACTGTGCAGATGCTTGGCCATCGACCGCGAGCCACGGGGCTTGCTCAACGCCGCCTGCAATTTATCCACAGGCCGGCCGGGCAACAGATCAATGTGAATAACCGCCGCGCCATGCTGATTGATCGCCTCACGAATCGGCGCCGACAGCGCATAAATCAGACTGCCTTCAATGCCCGTCGCAGTGATCACGCATTCGCCCAGGCGCGGTACATCATCATTCAAACCAATGGCGATATTTTTCAGCGGCGCGCCGGCGAATTTGCTGACCATCAATTCGCTCCAGGCCTGCACCTCGAAGCCGCAATTACTCGGCTGCAATGGCGCCAGTCCTACGCCGCGTTGCTCCAGCGGCAGCATCCACGCACCGTCGGAACCGAGGCGCGACCAACTGCCGCCGCCGAGGGCGAGCAAGGTGGCGTCGGGTTTGACGGTGATTTCACCTTCCGGGCTGTCGATGCGCAGCGCACCGTGTTCGTCCCAACCGAGCCAGCGGTGGCGGGTGTGGATAACTACGCCGCTGTCGCGCAGGCGTTTGAGCCAGGCGCGCAGCAGCGGGGCGGCTTTCATGTCGGTGGGGAATACGCGGCCGGAGCTGCCGATAAAGGTTTCGATGCCCAGATCGTGAATCCATTGGCACAACGCATCGGCGTCGAAACCGCGCAGCAACGGTGCGATTTGCGGCGCGCGCTCGGCGTAACGCGAGAGGAACGCCGGGTAGGCTTCGGAGTGGGTGATGTTCATCCCGCCGACGCCGGCCAGCAGGAATTTACGCCCCACCGAGGGCATGCCGTCGTACAGGTCGACGCGAATTCCAGCCTGGCTCAGTACTTCAGCGGCCATCAGGCCGGCAGGGCCACCGCCGATGATGGCGACGTGAGCAGGGGAGGAGGCGGAATTCTGAGTCATGGCATGCGCTGCGGTATGGCGGGATAAGGCGCGCATTCTAACAGCGCAGATCAATGTGGGAGATCCTTGTGGGAGCGAGCTTGCTCGCGAAAGCGGTGTGTCAGTCAACGAGATGTCGAATGTGCCGACACTTTCGCGAGCAAGCTCGCTCCCACAGGGGGATTTTTGTTGGAATTCGATATCTGGTTAAAAATTAGCCAGTGTTCTGCGGGCCATGAACAGCAGGGCCTGCAGTCCCTTTCACTCAGGTTATCCACAGGCAGTTCCACAGCCATTGTGGGTAACGCAGCACAGCTCAATGACAACCGTGTGACTGCCAGACCCGCTGCGCGCTGTGATGGAGGATGCCGTGGCGGCGGGCGAGGGCGTGGCGATCCTTGCTGTAACCGCCGCCGATCACGCCCATCACCGGAATGTTGCGGCCCAGGCAATGGCGCATCACGCTTTCATCACGGGCGGCGACGCCCTCGTCGGTCAGTTGCAGATAACCGAGGGCATCGTCCTTGTGCACATCAACGCCGGCGTCGTACAGCACCAGATCCGGTTGATACAGCGGCAGCAAATAGTTGAGCGTGTCATCCACCACCTTCAAATAATCGGCATCGCCCATACCTTTTGGCAGCGGAATGTCCCAGTCACTTTCCGCTTTGCGTGCAGGAAAATTCTTCTCGCAGTGCAGGGAAACGGTAATCGCCTCCGGCGTGTCATGGAGAATCCGTGCGGTGCCATCGCCCTGATGCACATCGCAGTCAAAGATCAGCACGCGATTCACGCGGCCGCTTTGCAGCAGGTAATGGCTGATGATCGCCAGGTCATTGAAAATGCAGAAGCCCGCCGGGTAATCGTAATGCGCATGATGGGTACCGCCGGCCAAGTGGCAGGCCAAGCCATGCTCCAGGGCTTTTTCCGCCGCCAGTATCGAACCGCCGACGGCCCGCACCGTACGCCGCGCCAGCGCTTCGTTCCACGGCAAGCCAAGGCGCCGCTGGTCTTCGCGGGACAACTCGCCGCTCATGTAGCGTTCGATATACGCACGGTCATGGGCGAGGGCGAGGATGTCGTTGGGGCAGATCTCGGGCCGCAGCAGGTCGGCGTCGCGGGTCAAACCGCTGTCGACCAGGTGATCGCGCAGCAGACGAAACTTGTCCATCGGGAAGCGGTGATCCGCCGGAAACTCGGGGCTGTAGTCTTCGTGGTAGATCAACGGCAGTGACATGGCGATTTCATGTAGGAACGTAGGAAAGAGTGAAGGATCCTACCAGCGATGTAGACTTGCGGCATGGAAACGGAGGGGCACGATGGAGCCGATACTGGAACTTGAGAGCGCGCGCTTGCTGATGCGTCAGTGGCAGGACGAGGATTTGCCGGCATTTGCCGCGATGTGCGCCGATCCTCAAGTGATGCGTTATTTTCCAGCACCGTTGAGCCGACTGGAAAGCGCTTCAATGATCGGCCGTGTGCGCGGGCATTTTGCCGAGCACGGTTTCGGCTTGTGGGCGCTGGAGCGCAAGGACAGCGGCGAATTCATCGGTTTCACCGGGCTCGGCGTGGTCGGTTTCGACGCGTCATTTACACCCGCGGTGGAAATCGGCTGGCGCCTGGCCAAGGAACATTGGGGCCTGGGTTATGCCAGTGAAGCGGCGTGGACCGCTCTGCGCTGCGGCTTTGATCGCTTGGCCTTGAAGGAAATCGTCTCCTTCACCGCGCAAGTCAATCTGCCTTCGGAGAAAGTCATGCAGGCGATCGGCATGCATCATGCCCCGGATGATGATTTCGATCACCCCAAACTGGCCGTCGATCATCCGTTGCGCCGGCATGTGCTCTACCGCATCACCCGCGAACAATGGCTGCAAACCTTGCATGGATAAGCCGACACGGACGTTTACAATGGCCTCCATATCATTGGCCCGCGCCAGAATCTGAATCGGCCGCCGCAGCCAAGACTGCGCGGCATAGTGCTTTGTGTGAGGAGAGTCTGAATGAGCCAAGTGTTGGAAGATCTGGTCGACCTGCTGACCCTGGAACCGATCGAAGAAAACCTGTTCCGTGGCCGTAGCCAGGACCTGGGTTTTCGTCAGTTGTTCGGTGGCCAGGTGCTCGGTCAGTCGCTGTCGGCGGCCAGTCAGACGGTTGAAGAAACGCGCCATGTGCATTCGATGCACGGCTATTTCCTGCGCCCGGGCGATGCCAAGTTGCCGGTGGTCTATTCGGTTGACCGCGTGCGCGATGGCGGCAGTTTCAGCACGCGTCGGGTTACCGCCATTCAGAAGGGCCACCCGATTTTCACCTGCAGCGCATCGTTTCAATACGACGAGGCAGGCTTCGAGCACCAGAGTCAGATGCCGGTGGTGGTCGGCCCGGAAAACCTGCCGTCGGAGCTGGAGTTGACTCAGCAACGCGCACACCTGATCCCTGAGCACATGCGTGAAAAATTGCTGTGCCCGAAACCGATCGAAGTGCGCCCGGTCACCGAAAAAGACCCGTACAACCCGCAGCCGGCCGATCCCGTCAAATATGTGTGGTTCCGCGCTGACGGCGCATTGGCCGACATCCCGGCGCTGCACAAATACTTGCTGGCTTACGCCTCGGACTTCGGTTTGTTGACCACCTCGATGCTGCCCCACGGCAAATCGGTCTGGCAGAAAGACATGCAGGTCGCCAGCCTCGATCACGCGCTGTGGTTCCACAACGATTTGCGCGCCGATGACTGGTTGCTTTATGCGATGGACAGCCCGTGGGCCGGCAATTCCCGCGGGTTTTCCCGTGGCAGCGTGTACAACCGCGCCGGGCAACTGGTCGCGTCGGTGACGCAGGAAGGCTTGATCCGTCATCGCAAGGATTGGGCATGAGCCTGAAGGATGTGAAGCACTGGGTGTTCGACATGGACGGCACGCTGACCGTCGCCGTGCATGATTTTGCGGCGATTCGCGTGGCACTGGCGATTCCGCCGCAGGACGACATTCTTACTCATCTCGCTGCGTTGCCAGCGGATGAGGCAGCGGCGAAACACGCCTGGTTGCTGGAACACGAAAGGGATCTGGCGCTGGGTTCGACCCCGGCCACCGGCGCGGTGGAACTGGTGCGTGATCTGCATGCGCGCGGTTATCGCCTCGGCATTCTGACCCGCAATGCGCGGGAACTGGCGCATGTGACGCTGGAGGCGATTGGTCTGGCTGACTGCTTTGCCGTTGAAGACGTTTTGGGCCGCGACGAAGCGCCACCGAAGCCGCATCCGGGTGGTTTGCTGAAACTGGCAGAGGCCTGGGAAGTGCCGGCCAGCGCGATGGTGATGGTCGGTGATTACCGCTTTGATCTGGATTGCGGGCGAGCGGCGGGCGCGCGGACGGTGTTGGTGAATTTGCCGGATAACCCGTGGCCCGAGTTGGCCGATTGGCATGCGAAGGATTGTGTCGAATTGCGCAGGATGTTGTTTACCTGACATCTCGGTTGTTTGATCTGGCCTCATCGCTGGCAAGCCAGCTCCCACAGGGATTTTCAGTGGATGCAAAATGTGTGCGACACAACCCACTGTGGGAGCTGGCTTGCCAGCGATGGCGGCAGATCATTCAATGCAGGACTTATTCAAACAACGCCTTCTGCCCCTCCGGCGAGGTCAACATGCCATCGCCGTTATGCCCGACCCCGGGCACTTCGATCAGTCGCTGATTAACCCCTTCCGGATGCCGACGCAGTAAATAGCCGAAGTACAACTTCCCACGCTCCAGGCGATACGCACCCTGCGCTTCTGCTTCACAACCCTTGTCCAGTGCCGGATGCTTGGGATCGATGTCCTGCTGGCCGAGCAGATAAATCACCTCGCGTTTGACGTAACTGCTCTCAAGCTGCAACGGCGTTTGCCCACCGGCGTACACCGGCATGTCTGACAAACCGTACTTCCAGCGGTTGAAGCCCACGCACTTGGCATGATCGAACGCCACCGGTCGTTGTTCATTGAAATACGCATACGACGAAGGATTGGCGACCACGTAGCGCAAGCGGATGCCGTTGGCCTTCAGCGCCGGCTGATCCTTGGCGAGCAGGGCATAACGTTGCACCACCTGGCCGCCACCGGAGTGGCCGAAGATCACGATCTGCTTCACGTCCGGAAACTGTTTGCGGTCGGTGATCCGTCCGACGATCTCATCGAGTGCCGCATAGGAACTCAACGGATTCGGACCTGTGGATAACCCGCCGCCCATCCACTCGTTGCCCTGCCAGCGCAGCACGGTGGCAGGTAGCGAGTACAGTGCGACATCACTTTCATTGAGAAACTGCGGGGCGATCACCAAGGTGTGCGCGCTTTGCCCCGCCAGCTCGGCCGCGCTCTCGGCGCTTTTGCGATAGGTCTCGGCGTTGCGCAAACGGCCATGAATGACGATCAGCACGCGTTCGATTTTCTCCGGCGCAGGTCCGATGCCCACCGCCATTTCCCCGGCCTTGAGTTGCAAACGACCGGGGCTGATCGCATCGACACCGGCGGCTTGCGCAGTGCTGCCAACGATCAGTAACGCCAAAAGCCATTTATGCATTTACAGGTTTTTCGCCGCGAAGGTGTCGCACTGGCCGACCTGGCCCTGTGCGAATCCGGTTTTGAACCAGCGCACCCTTTGCGCCGACGTGCCGTGGGTAAACGAGTCCGGCACCACACGGCCCTGACCCTGTTGTTGCAGACGATCATCACCGATGGCGTTGGCCGCATTCAAGGCCTCTTCGATATCGCCCGGTTCCAGCCAGTTCAGGCGCTTCTGCGCACTGTAAGCCCAGACGCCGGCGAGGCAGTCGGCCTGCAATTCCTGGCGCACCAGCAAGCCGCCGTCACCTTCCATCTGCCGACCTTGCTGGCGGGCTGTCTGAATTTTCGCCGAGACGCCGAGCAGCGTCTGCACATGGTGTCCGACTTCGTGAGCGATCACGTAGGCCTGGGCGAAATCGCCAGCGGCTTTGAAGCGTTGCGACATTTCCTGGAAGAATGCCATGTCCAGATAGACTTTCTGATCGGCCGGGCAGTAGAACGGTCCGGTGGCGGAGGTCGCCAGACCGCAGGCGGAATTGACCCGATTGCTGAACAGCACCAGCGTCGGGTCTTTATATTGGCGACCGGCCTGCTGGAAGATCGCGCCCCAGGTGTCTTCGGTGTCGCCAAGGATCGAGCGGACGAATTCGGCCTGTTCATCATTGGCCGGCGGCGCCTGACGGGTTTGCGAAGTAGGGGCCGCTTGCTGCGTGCCTTGGCCGGTGAGTTGGCCGAGGATCTGCAGCGGGTCCTGTCCGGTGATCCAGCCGATGCCGACGATCAGCAGGATCGCACCGAGGCTCAGGCCCTTGCCGCCACCGAAGCGCATGCCACCGCCACCACCGCCCATGTCATCGCCACGGGCGTCGACGACGTTGTCACTGCGTCGGCCTTTTTTCCATAACATGTGGGAATCCTCTGTTTGTATCGGGTGCTGATGAGTGTTGCTGCTGTGTGAGTGTGGCGCCAGTCCGGTCGTCCGTCTATTGGCCACACGCAAACAGGCCCGGCCTCGTGCTGACGAGATCGGGCCTGTTATTGACGATGGCGAGGCCTGCGAATTCAATCGCGTGGCGGGTTTCTTTCAGCAGGTCATGGTTTAGCGATCAAAGGCATCCCACTCGGGGGCAAAATCCGGGCTGACCTGACGTTCGCGTTTCGACAGTGCGGCGATCAATGCGCGGTCTTCATCGTCCAGTTCAACCTGCAATGAGGCGAGGTTGGCCAGTTGATTGACGCGGCTGCTGGCCTTGGGAATCGCCGCGACGTTGGGCTGATCGAGCAACCATTTCAGTGCGACTTGAGTCGGTAGCACGCCGTGCTTTTGGGCGATCTGTTGAATCTGCGGGATGTCCGAGACCTTGTTGCGCGCCAGCGGGGTGTAGGCCGTCAGTGCCAGGTTGTGTTGATGGGCGTAGTCGAGCAGGGCGTTCTGGCCGAGCAGGACGTGGTACTCGACCTGAATCGCTGACAGACCAATCCCATATTCCTCGATGACTTTGCGCAGCAACGGCAGCGGAAAGTTCGCCACACCGATGTTGCGCGCCAGGCCCTGCTCCTTGAACGAGGCCAGCGTCTCGAGGGTACGCGGCAGATCCCAGTCGGTGGCTGGCCAGTGGATCATGAACAGATCGACGTAGTCGCTGCGCAAGGCTGTGAGGCTGCGGTCCATGGAGTGGCGCATCGCGTCGGGTTGCAGCTGATCCCACCAGACCTTGGTGGTGACGTGAATCTGCTCGCGCGGTGTCGGCGTATTCGCCAGTGCTTGTCCGACCGCGTCTTCGTTGTTGTAGGCCGCTGCCGTGTCGATGTGTCGATAACCCAGTTCCAGTGCTTGCTCCACGGCGCGGGTGCATTCGTCGCCGAGCATCGGCCAGGTGCCGAGGCCGAGTTTCGGCATATTCAAACCCTGGGCAATAACGATGGGATTAACGATGTGCTGCATGGTCGATCTCCTGTTCGAAAGCAGTCATGCCGGCAATGTGCCGGGCGGCGATGTAACCGAAAGTCAGTGCGGGGCCGAGGTTGATGCCGCCCGCCGGGTAGTGGCCACCCATGATGCTGGCCATGTCGCCGCCCGCTGCGTAGAGGCCGGTGATGGGGTGTTGGTTGGCATCCAGCACTTGCGCATGTGGATTGACCTTGAGGCCGGCAAACGTACCGAAGCAGCCCGGTTGGACTTTTACGGCGTAAAACGGGCCGGTTTCTATTGGGGCAACGCAGGGGTTGGGAAGGTTCGCCGGATCACCCTGTTTGCGGTTGTAGGGTGTTGTGCCGCGCCCGAACAAAGGGTCTTCACCATGGCGTGCATGGCGGTTGTAGTCGTCGAGGGTCTGGCGCAAAGCGCTCGGTTCTATGCCGCAAGCAGTGGCCAATTCTTCAACGGTGTTACCGGTTTTCAGATAGCCGCTGCGGATAAATTCTGACACGGGCAGCGGGAATGGCCGCGATATGCCAAGGCCATAGCTCCGTTGAAAGGCACGTGTGCAGATCAACCATGAGGCGACTTCTTCACCTTCCGGCGCAGCGGCGACCATCGCGCTGACGTAGTCGTAATAACCGTTGGCTTCGTTGACGAAACGCCGACCGTTACGCAGCACGCCGATGATGCCCGGTTTGCCACGCTCGATGATGTGTGGGAAATGGCCGATGCTGCCGTCGGAATGTGGCACTTGCGATACCGGCGCCCACGCCACGGGCGAAGCCACATCGGTATTGACCCGTGCACCGACGCTTTCGCCCAGGCGCAAACCATCGCCATTGACGGCCAGCGGCGGTAGCGCCCAATGTTCGTGACCCGTTGGTGTACGCGGGAACAAGGTTTTGCGCCGCTCGATGTCATTGGCAAAACCACCGGCGGCGAGCACCACGGCTTTGCGCGCATGAATGCGGAGCGGACCTTTACGGCTGTTGATCAAGGCGCCCGAAACACGATTTTCGTCGCGCAGTAATTCCGTTACCGGCGCCGATTCCCACAGCAACACGCCGAGGTCTTCGGCGGATTTCGCCAGCCGTGCCACCAGTGCCACGCCGTTGACCAGTTGCATCGCCCGGCCATGCACTGCGAGGTCGAACAGGTGCCGAGTGAAACGGTGGGTCACATGCCATGCGGCTTTCATTGAGCGCGTCAGATTGAGGAAAGCCGACAGATCCGTCCCGGCCATGATCGGCATGCCCATGAAGGATGTTTCGCGCATGGTCAAACGAAGTCGCTTGAGCAAGCGTCCGACCTTGCGGCCATCGTAGGGTGCGGCGATCACCGAGCGACCGCCGGTGCCAGCGCCGGGCGTGTCGCCATGAATGTCGGCAATGGCATTGCCATCGGCAAATTGCAGTGCGGTGTGCTGTTCGAAAAACGCGACCATGCGCGGCCCCGCCTGAAGGAAAGCATCGATCATCGCCGGGTCGAAATGTTCGCCCAGTTCATGGCGCAAATAGGTGCGCGGTTGTTCGACGTCTTCGACGATCCCGGCCCGACGAGCCAGTGGATTGCACGGCACCCACGCCCAGCCTCCGGACCAGGCCGTGGCGCCACCGAACACCGGGTCTTTCTCGACAACGATGACTTTCAAGCCATGCCATGCGGCGGTGACGGCTGCTGACAATCCGGCTGCGCCGGAGCCGACGATTAAAACGTCGCAGTCGATAGCGGGAAGTTCGGCAGGCATCAAACAAGGCTCCAGCGCTGGATTTTTGTGGAATTTGATTCCAGAAAATAACTATTGCTACCGTCGGCCTACAAGCCTTGATACGACAAACCGGGCGGTTATCGAACGCGCAGTTCCAGATTTCGCTTTGTGGTAGATGTCTTCTAGAATCGGCGAAATTTCATATGGATTTCCCCATGGCCGGCAGTCAAATCGAACGGGTTTTCAGCGTGCTGGAAAACCTCACCAGTGATCCGCGCGGGCTGCCGATGCAGACGCTGGCCGAGCAACTGGACATCCCCAAGAGTGCAACGCACCGCTTGCTCGCCGAGCTTATCCGTCTCGGCTACGTGCGACAGAATCCGGAAACCTTGCGCTATCACCTGTCGACCAAACTGGTCGCGATGGGCTTTCAATACCTGTCGAGCAGCGGTGCCGACATCGTCCAGCCGGTGCTCGACCGACTGGCGCAGGAGACCGGCGAACTGGTGCGTTTGGGCGTGATCGATGGCGAGCGGCAGACCTGGATCGCCAAGGCGCAGGGCGCGCGCAGCGGCCTGCGTTATGACCCGGACATGGGCCGCGATGCGCCGCTGTTCTACACCGCGTCCGGCCATGCGTGGCTGGCGTGCATGAGCGATGCCGAGGCGTTGTCACTGGTCGAGCGGCAAGCGGCGGAGGTGCCGGTGGGCATCGGGCCGAATGCGCCGCGCTCCAATATCGAGTTGCTGGAACGGCTGCGTCTGGCCCGCGAACAGGGCTATGCCTGGGTCGAAGAGAGTTCGGCAGTCGGCACTTCGGCGATTGCTGCGGTGGTGAAACATCCTGCGGATGGGCGGGTGATCGGTGTGCTGAGTATTGCCGGGCCGAGTGCGCGGATGCCGGGGGCGCGCTTGCATGAACTGGCGCCGCTGTTGCTGACGTTTGCTGAAGAATTATCCGCCGCCAGTCTGGCCTCTGAATTGTTCATGTAATCCGCATTCACACAGACTTATGTAGGAGCTGCCGAAGGCTGCGATCTTTTGATTTTTACAGACAAGATCAGAAGATCGCAGCCTTCGGCAGCTCCTACAGGGGATTTAGTGTTGGTCCAAAAACGTGCGGTGTTCGCACGGTTTTCGAGTCAACGGGTTTTGGATTATGGAACTCGGTTCTAAATTGTTGCTTGAGTGATATTCCAACAACAATTAGAAAAGGACCGCCCCTTGAATTCGCCCCTTCGAATCGCCCTTGTCGGCGCCGGCAACATGGGCCAACAACATTATCGGCACCTGCAAACCCTCACCGAAGCGACGCTCTGCGCAGTGGCTGACCCTGGGCCGCAAGCGCAAAGTCTTGCGGCTGAATGGGGCGTAAGGCATTTCGCCGATCATCGTCAGATGCTCGAGCACATAAGGCCGGACGCGGTGATCGTCGCCAATCCGAATAACCAGCACGTCGCTACGGCGCTCGATTGTCTGGCGGCAGGCATGCCGGTGCTGTTGGAGAAACCGGTCGGCGTGCACCTGGACGAAGCGCGTGCACTGGTCGCAGCAGTTGAAAGCAGCGGCGTGCCGGTGCTGGTTGGCCATCATCGGCGCCACAACCCACTGATCGTGCGCGCCCGTGAGCTGGTGCAGAGCAGGGCGCTCGGGCGTTTGACCACGGTCACTGCGTTGTTCCAGTTGCGCAAACCTGACAGTTATTTCGAGATCCCGTGGCGCCGTGAAGCGGGGGCGGGGATGTTGCTGACTAACCTGATTCACGATCTCGATCTGTTGCGTCACCTGTGCGGTGAAGTGCGCTCGGTGCAAGCGATCACTGACAACTCAGTGCGCGGTTTCGCCAACGAAGACAGTGCGGCGGTGTTGCTGCAATTCGAGGGCGGTACATTGGGCACATTGAGCGGTTCCGATGCGGTTGCGGCACCGTGGAGTTGGGAGCTGGCATCCGGTGAAAACCCGGCGTATCCGCGTCAGCCGGATCAACCGTGTTATCTGCTGGCGGGTACCGCCGGAGCGTTGAGCATTCCGCAACTCAAGCGTTGGCATTACGCCGCTGATCAGGTGGATGCCGGTTGGCATGAACCCTTGTTGATGGTCGAAGAGTCCTACAGCGGTGACGAAGCTTTACGCTTGCAGTTACAGCATTTCGTACGCGTGGCACGGCGTGAAGTCGCGCCACTGGTGAGTGCGGCCGACGCTGCGCGCACTTTGGCGCTGAGCGAAGCCATTCGCGAAGCTGCCGCCACTGGCCGTGCTTGCTCCCCTGCACTGATCGAGGCTTGAACATGAGCGAACGAATCCTGTCCCTGGCCAGCCTGACCGTGCTGGAGTTGTCGCCACCGCAAATGGTCGAAGTGGCTGCACGTGCCGGTTACAGCCATGTCGGACTGCGCCTGGAACCGGCTACACCTGAGGAATATCACTTCCCGTTGGTAGGCAATGGCGATTTGCGGCGTCAGACGTTGCAACGCCTGCGCGAGACCGGTGTTCGCGTGCTCGACGTGGAAATCCTGCGTTTGAAACCGGAGACCGTCGTCGCCGATTTCGAGAAACTGCTGACGGTCGGTGCGGAATTTGGCGCGACTGAATTACTGGTCGCCGGTAACGATCCTGACGAGCAGCGACTCACCGATAACTTTGCCGCGTTGTGTGATCTGGCGGCGCCGTTCGGTTTGCATCCGCACCTGGAGTTCATGCCCTGGACGGATGCGCGCAATCTGGAGCAAGCGCTGCGGATTGTGGAAAGCGCTGATCGGGAAAATGCGGCGGTTTTGGTCGATGCCTTTCACTTTGATCGTTCGGCTTCACGGCTTGAGGATCTGCAAACGGTGTCGCCGTCGAGGCTGCGTTATGCGCAGTTATGTGATGTCGCGGGTCCGCGACCGTCAGACATGGCCGAGATCTTGCGTCAGGCGCGCAACGAGCGGCGGTTTCCCGGCGAGGGCGATTGTGATCTGCTCGGGCTGCTGAAAGCGCTGCCGGCTAATATCCCACTGAGTCTGGAAATTCCCACGGTTAAACTGCTGGAGCAGGGTGTTAGCGGATTGCAGCGGGCGCAGATGGCGATTGATAGAACGCGGGAGTTGTTGGCGCGGCTGTAAACGGTGCTGCGCACCTAATCGCGGGCACGCCCGCTCCCACAAGGGGAGGCGAGACTGCCTGCGAAGCTTTTGATCTTTTACGGCTACACAAGGAAACCCAATGACCGTCAGCACCCCGCTCTCCGGTGTCAACCAACCCTTCAAGGGGATCTTGCTGATTGTTGTGGCGACCTTCCTGTTCTCCAGTCACGACGCATTGTCGAAATACCTCTCGGGTTTCTATCCGATCGTGATGGTGGTCTGGGCACGCTATCTGGTGCACACCTTACTGATGGCGGGGATTTTTCTGCCGCAGTCCGGGTTGCGCGTCCTGCGCACCAAGAAGCCGTTATGGCAGTTGACCCGAGCACTTTGCCTGCTCGGTACAAGCCTGTTTTTCACCACGGCCCTGCTGTATATCCCGCTGGCGGAAGCCACGGCGGTCAACTTTCTTGCGCCGGTTTTGGTGACGGCGTTGTCGGTGCCGCTGCTCAAGGAACGGGTGACACGCGGTCAATGGATCGCGGTGATCTGCGGCTTTATCGGCGTGCTGATCATCGTTCACCCGGGCGGTGAATTGTTCACCCCGGCGGTGTTGCTGCCGTTCTGCTCGGCGCTGTTTTTCTGCTTCTATCAACTGCTGACCCGCAAGCTCGCCGAGGTCGACAGCCCGACCACCAGCAACTTTTTCGCCGGGCTGTGCAATACGCTGGTGATGAGTGCACTGGTGCCGTTCTTCTGGCAGGTGCCGACGTTGACGCATGCCGGGCTAATGCTGGCGCTGGGCAGCTGTGGGATGACCGCGCATTTGTTTCTGACCCAGGCGTTCCGCCATGCCGCACCGGCGCTGCTGGCGCCATTCGGTTATTGCCAGATCGTGTTTGCCGGGATGTTGGGCTGGTTGCTGTTCAATCACACGCCGAGTGTGTTGACGATCATCGGTATTGCGGTGATCTGTTGCAGCGGGCTGGCGGCAGCGTGGCAGCAGAGCCGTCGCTGAAGAAACCGCAAACCCCTGTGTAGGAGCTGACGAGTGAAGCGAGGCTGCGATCTTTTGATCTTCAACATCAAGATCAAAAGATCGCAGCGTGCCGCAGCTCCTACAAGGGAGCCGGGTGTAGGCAGGTTACTCGGTGATGGTAGGAATCTTGCGCGGTGCCATGAAGTACATCCACGTCAGCGCAATGAAGTACATCGCCGGGATCAAGGTAAACAACACGGTGTAGTTGTTGTTGGTGACGGTGAGGATGTGGCCGACGATCTGGGTCATGAACATCCCGCCGATCGCTGCGCACATGCCGCCGAAACCGAACACCGTGCTCATCATGTGCTTGGGCGTGTAGTCCATCACCAGACTCCAGATGTTTGCGGTCCAGGCCTGATGCGCACCGATGGCCAGGGAAATGGCGGCCACTGCGACCCACAGATTGGCCGAGCCAGCCGCCATGACCACGCCGATGATGCAGCAGGCAAACAGGAACATCGACAGCAGCCGCGCCTTGATCGAATTCATCCCGCGACCGATCAGGAACGAAGACAGAATGCCGCCGCCGACGCTGCCGAAGTCAGCCGTGACGTAGATGATGATCAGCGGAATACCCATCTGGGTGACGTTGATGCCCAGGTTGTATTGCTGATTGAGAAACGGCGGCAACCAGTACAGGTAGAACCAGAACACCGGCGCGGTCAGCGAGTAGGCGAGGGCGAAGGCCCAGGTGCCGCGCATACGCAGAATCTTCGAGAACGGCACGCGGGCCTGTTCCGGTTCGACCTCTTTCTGGATGTAGTCCAGTTCGGACTGTTTAACACTCGGGTGATCTTCCGGGTTGAAGTACTTCAAGCCCCAGAACAGCAGCCAGATACCGCCCAGTGCCGACATGCACAGGAACGCCGCTTGCCAGCCCCACACGTGCAGGATCAGTGGCAGCAGCATCGGCGTGAACATCGCGCCGACGTTGGTGCCGGCGTTGAAGATGCCGGTGGCAACCGCACGTTCGCCGGCCGGAAACCACAGGCGCGTGGTTTTCACGCAGGCCGGGTAGTTGGCCGCTTCGGTCAGGCCGAGGATAAACCGGCAGACCATAAAGCCAACGGCCGAAGTTGCCAGACCATGGGCACCGGTGGCCAGGCTCCAGAGCAGCACGGCGCAGAAGAACACGCGTTTGACGCCGACCCGGTCGATCAGTCGACCTTGCAGGACGAAACCGATCGCGTAGCCGACCTGAAACCAGAAGTTGATGTTGGCGTAATCCATCGCCGTCCAGCTCATTTCCTTGGCGAGGATCGGCTGCATGACGCCGAGGGCGGCGCGGTCGATGTAGTTCAGGGTGGTGGCGAAAAACACCAGCGCCAGCATGCCCCAACGGGTCTTGCCGACGGCCATGGCGCCGCGGATCTTGTCGCCGATGCCACCCGTGGCAGTGCTCATGGCCGGAGCCATGCGGGAAGTCTGTGAAGGAATCATGTGTTCCACCCGTTTTTGGATTTGTTATTTGGTGTGCTTTTTTCTGTGCACGCTGCGACCGGTGGTTCAGATCCGGACTCAATGTGCAGCCGATGTTGGGCAGTGGACGAAAAATCGTCAATTCGCCAAACCGCCATTGTGTTCGATAATCGCACGCAAAACTAACCGGGTAGTACACTTTAAATTGCTGCGCGCGGGGATGCAGCCAATAATTTCCCTCACTATAAAAACCATCCTGTGCAGGAGCTGCCGCAGGCTGCGATCTTTTGATTTTGCTTTTCAGCAATAAGGATCAAACGATTGCCGGCTTCGGCGGCTCCTACGTAAAGATAAAGCGGCGCAGTCCGGGAGTTGAATAATGCAGCGTTCCATTGCCACCGTTTCCTTGAGCGGCACCCTGCCGGAAAAACTCGAAGCCATCGCCGCCGCCGGGTTCGACGGGGTGGAGATTTTCGAAAACGACCTCCTGTACTACGACGGCAGTCCGCGGGAAATTAAACAGATGTGCGCCGACCTCGGCATCGCCATCACCCTGTTTCAGCCGTTCCGCGATTTTGAAGGCTGCCGCCGCGATCGCCTGGCGCGCAATCTGGAGCGGGCCGAACGCAAGTTCGACCTGATGCAGGAACTGGGCACCGATCTGGTGCTGGTCTGCAGCAATGCCTCGGCCGACAGCGTCGGCGATCAACAAATTCTGGTCGATGACCTGCGCCTGCTGGCCGAGCATGCCGGTGCGCGCGGCTTGCGCATTGGTTACGAAGCGCTGGCGTGGGGCCGTCACGTGAATACTTATCAACAGGTCTGGGACATCGTGCGTCAGGCCGATCATCCAAACCTCGGCGTGTTGCTCGACAGCTTTCACATCTTGTCGTTGAAGGGCGATCCCCGCGCCATCGCCGACATTCCCGGCGACAAGATCTTCTTCGTGCAAATGGCCGACGCGCCGATCCTGGCCATGGACGTGTTGGAGTGGAGCCGGCATTTCCGCTGTTTCCCGGGGCAGGGCGAATTCGATCTGCCGGGGTTCCTCGCGCCGATCATCCAGAGTGGCTACACCGGGCCTCTGTCGCTGGAAATCTTTAACGACGGCTTCCGCGCCGCGCCACCACGGGCCAATGCTGCCGACGGTTTGCGTTCGCTGCTGTACCTCGAAGAGAAAACTCGCCAGCGTCTGGAGCAGGAAGCGACGCCTGTGGCCAACCGTGAAATCCTTTTTGAAACGCCTAAGGCCAGCGAGTACAACGGCATTGAGTTTCTCGAGTTCGCCGTTGATGAAAGCCTCGGCGCCAAGCTTTCGAACTGGCTGGAGCGCCTCGGGTTCGTCAAGGCCGGGCAGCACCGCTCCAAGAGCGTGAGCCTGCTGCGTCAGGGCGACATCAACCTGATCCTCAATTCCGAACCGTATTCGTTTGCGCACAGCTTTTTCGAGGCCCACGGCCCGTCGCTGTGCGCCACCGCCGTGCGGGTCAAGGACAGCGCCAGCGCTCTGGCCCGCGCCGTCGCTTACAAAGGCCAGCCTTATCGCGGACTGGTCGGCCCCAATGAACTGGAGCTGGCGGCCGTGCGCGCACCCGACGGCAGTCTGATTTATCTGGTTGATGAAGAGGCGGATGTCTACGGCACCGATTTCAATCTGTTGCCGGACGCCACGGCCCGTGGCGGTCTCAAACGCATCGACCACATGGCCATGGCACTGCCGGCCGACAGCCTCGACAGTTGGGTGCTGTTCTATAAAAGCCTGCTGGATTTCGAAGCGGACGATGAAGTGGTGCTACCCGACCCCTATGGTCTGGTGAAAAGCCGCGCGCTGCGCAGCCGCGACAGTTCGATCCGCTTGCCGTTGAACATCTCCGAGAACCGCAACACCGCGATATCCCATGCGCTGTCGAGTTATCGCGGCTCCGGTGTGCATCACATCGCCTTCGATTGTGACGACATCTTCGCCGAAGTGAGTCGTGCCAAAGAGGCAGGTGTGCCGCTGTTGGATATTCCGCTCAACTATTACGACGACCTCGCCGCACGCTTCG
The DNA here is from genome assembly GCF_044541255.1 of Pseudomonas sp. NPDC085632. Classification (NCBI taxonomy): domain Bacteria; kingdom Pseudomonadati; phylum Pseudomonadota; class Gammaproteobacteria; order Pseudomonadales; family Pseudomonadaceae; genus Pseudomonas; species Pseudomonas sp. NPDC085632. Next base: position 51,908 of record NZ_JBITSX010000020.1, read on the forward strand.
ATTTCGACGACGAGTTCCTCAGTGAACTGGCCTATTACAACGTTCTGTACGACCGTGATGCCCAGGGCGGTGAGCTGTTCCACGTCTACACCGAACCGTTCGAAGGGCGTTTCTTCTTCGAGATCATCCAGCGCAAGAACGGCTACGCCGGTTACGGCGCGGCGAACGTCGCGGTGCGTCTGGCGGCGATGGCCAAATCACGCAGTGGCGCCGTGCGCCAGGCGAAGTTGTAGGAAATTCGTAAACGCGGGATTAAACACAGGCCGCGCGGCTTCCTTCACTGTGCTGCGCGGCCCATAATCGCCGCCTGTGCAGTGATGGCCGTGAGCCCGCAATGACAATGAATACAGAACTTAGCGCCGCTCCTGAAGTGTCCGCCGTTGAGCCGCGCAAGAGTCGCAAGAACAACCCGGAAAAGACCCGCGAGAACATCCTGCAGGAGGCGATCGTCGAGTTCGTCCAGCAGGGTTTGTCCGGCGCTCGCGTCGATGCGATCGCCGAGCGCATCCACACCTCCAAACGCATGATCTATTACTACTTCGGCAGTAAGGAGCAGTTGTACGTCGAGGTGCTGGAAAAGCTTTACGGTGATATCCGCAACACCGAAAACCGTCTGCACCTGGCCGAGTTGGCGCCGGTTGAGGCGATTCGGCGATTGGTCGAGTTCACTTTCGATCACCACGACCGCAACGTCGATTTCGTGCGCATCGTCAGCATCGAAAATATTCACAACGCTGAATACGTTAAGCGTTCAGATGCGATCAAGGCGATGAACAACACCATCCTCGATTCACTCGGCGAGATTCTGCGTCGTGGCGCTGAAGAGGGTGTGTTCCGTGCCGGGCTTGATGCCCTGGATGTACATTTGCTGATCAGTTCGTTCTGCTTCTATCGCGTTTCGAACCGGCACACGTTTGGCGAGATTTTCCAGATCGATCTGCCCGATGAAAGCATCAAGCAGCGGCATCGCGAGATGATTTGCGAATCGGTGCTGCGCTACCTGCAAGCCTGAGGCATTCCAGTGTGGGAGCGAGCAGGCTCGCTCCCACAGGGGGAAAGCGTTCAACCATTCATGCTTTGAAAATGCGCGAGCATCCGCTGCGCATCCGGCGCCACGCCGCTGAACAACTCAAACGCTTTCACCGCTTGAAACACCGCCATATTGCCGCCATCCAGGGTCCGGCAACCGAGCGCGCGGGCATTGCGCAACAATTCGGTTTCCAGCGGGAAATACACAATCTCCGCCACCCACAATTCCTTGCGCAACAGCTCAATCGGCACCGGCATGCCCGGCAGTTTCAACATGCCCATCGGCGTAGTGTTCACCAGACCGTCGGCTTTATTCAGCGTGCTCGGCAGATCCCGACCGGCCACCGCACGACCAACGCCAAAATGCTGATTGAGATTGTTCGCGAGGCTCTCGGCGCGCTCACTGTCGACGTCAAAAATGCTCAGTTGCTGCACGCCTTCGCTCAACAACGCGTGGGCCACTGCCGCGCCAGCGCCTCCAGCGCCCATCTGCACAACACGCTCACGGGCCGCGTCCTTCAGACCACGGCGAAAGCCTTCGGCGAAACCGAGGCAGTCAGTGTTGTGTCCGACGCGCTTGCCGTCCTTCAGCACCACGGTGTTCACCGCGCCGATGCCCTTGGCTTCAGGCGACAACTCATCGAGCAGCGGGATGATCGCCTGCTTGCACGGAAAGGTAATGTTCAGCCCGGTGTAGTTCATCCGCTCGGCCGCCAGCAGCAGGTCGGGCAGGGCACTGCTGTCCATTTTCAGTTGATCGAGATCGATCAGGCGATACAGGTAACGCATGCCCTGCGCATCACCTTCGTGCTCATGCAGCGCCGGTGTGCGGGATGCCTGAACGCCTGCCCCGATCAGCCCGGCGAGAATCACGTTATAGCGAGACATGCGATTCACCCCTTCAGCCGTTGACTGAAATGTTCCAGCGCCAAGCGATAGCCATGGCTGCCAAAACCGGCCATCACCGCCGTGGCGATTGCCGAGACAAACGAGTGATGACGAAACGGTTCGCGGGCATGGACGTTGGACAGGTGCACTTCGATCACCGGCAACTCACTGGCCACCAACGCATCGCGAATCGCCACCGAAGTGTGCGTCCACGCTGCCGGGTTGATCACGATCCCGGCGCAACGGCCACGGGCCGCGTGAATCCAGTCGAGCAGTTCGCCTTCGTGATTGGTCTGGCGAAACTCCACGGCCAGGCCGAACTCTTCGCCAGCGCGACCGCACAACGCCGAGATGTCCGCCAGGGTTTCGTGACCATAAGTCGCCGGCTCGCGGGTGCCGAGCAGGTTCAGGTTCGGGCCGTTGAGCACCAGAACGATAGGGGGCATGAGGGGTGACTCCACTTATTGTTTTTGGCTTTGGCCGAGGGTTTTCAGCCTGTGGAGATAAAATGTACTAGATGGTTACCATGGTCAATTGAACAAAAATGCACGTGGCTTTTTATGTTCGGTGATCGCACAGAAGCAACATTGATCGAGATGTGCCGACAGCTTTGCTTACGTTTTTCACTGGAGATTGACCGGCTCATGACCTGTTACGACGCTAGCCTGAAAAGCGGTGAAGCGTCATGTGCCGATCACCAGTCGTCGGATTGGAAAGGAATCTTGAATTCTGAAACTTATTAACCTAACGGATGGGTTAGCATGAAGGTGTGCAGCTACAAAGGATTGTCGATTGTCATCATGTTGCGAGATGAGCATTGCCCCCCGCACGTTCACGTGAATGCAGGTAGCTGGAGCGCCCGATTACAGTTCAGTTTCTGGCACAACGATATTGAGCTTTGGGATGTCATGCCGCTTTCTCGCCGACCACCGTTAACCGTGCTGGAAGGCTTGTGTCGATCTCTTGAGCAGCCTGCTCATCTGCGACGAGCACGCGGGATCTGGTGGTCAGGATTGCAAACTGTCTGTCTCGACAATCAATTGTGGGACAGTCATTCAAACGAAGTGCTGGGGATGAAACTCGTCACTGACACGACATATAGAGTGGGATCGGCGCGTTATCTGCCAGAAGAGAGCAAAACTCTTCTGGCATTGATAGGCGCATTGGAAGGAGTGGAAATCGATTTATGACAGTCATCAAGGCTAAGCCATCCACGCATCGTCCCCTGACGGAGGAGATGATCGACGCCGCCATCCTGCAAGGGGAGGCACGCCGAGCGAGTAGCTTGCAGGCTGTCTCCGTAACCTTTGAAGAATCATCTCTGGTCATCCGTTTTGAGGATGGCAGTGGTGTGTTGCTTCCGGTGAACCAGTATCCAGAGTTTGACGGGTTTGATGCAGGCGATTACGAGGGGCTGACAGTCGGATTCGCAGGCACTGCGCTTTGCCATGAGGGCAAAGACCTTGACGTTTCCATTGCCGGGATGATTTCAGCGAGCCCTTCACTCATGAGGATGGCTGCGTCGGTGGTTGCTTCACGTAACGGTCGTCAAAGCAGTGCTGCAAAATCCGCAGCTGCTCGAGCGAATGGCAAAAAGGGCGGGCGCCCACGCAAGGCCGATCCTGCTTTGTAAGCACCCACAAAAAAGCCGTCAATCACGACGGCTTTCTCGTATCAGCTATCCCGCCATCAACGCCGGGTCAGCAACACACCCGATTCCATGTGATGCGTCCACGGGAACTGGTCGAACAACGCGCACTGGGTAATACGGTGCGTGTCGTGCAACTGGGCGATGTTGGCCGCCAAAGTTTCCGGGTTGCAGGAGATGTACAGGATGTTGTCGAAACGACGGGTCAGTTCGCAGGTGTCCGGGTCCATGCCGGCGCGTGGCGGGTCGACGAAGACGCTGCCGAACTCGTAGCTCTTCAGGTCGATGCCTTGCAGGCGACGGAACGGGCGCACTTCGTTGAGCGCTTCGGTCAGTTCTTCGGCGGACAAACGCACCAGCGTGACGTTATCCACAGCGTTTTCGCTGAGGTTGCTCAATGCAGCGTTGACCGAGGTCTTGCTGATTTCGGTGGCCAGCACTTTGCGCACGCGGGTCGCGAGCGGCAGGGTGAAGTTGCCGTTGCCGCAGTACAGCTCCAGCAAATCATCGGTACGATCACCCAATGCTTCGTACGCCCAGTTCAGCATCTTCTGGTTCACCGTGCCATTAGGCTGGGTGAACGCGCCTTCCGGCTGGCGATAGCTGAACGTGCGACCGCCGACGTCAAGTTTCTCGACCACGTAATCGAGGCCGAGCACTTCGCGTTTGCCCTTAGAGCGGCCGATGATGCTGACGCCGAGATCCGCCGCCAGTTTGGCCGCCGCTGTGTGCCAGTGCTCGTCCAGCGGACGGTGATAGCACAGGGTGATCATTGCATCGCCGGACAGCGTGGTCAGGAACTCGACCTGAAACAACTTGTGGCTCAGTGCCGAACTGGTCTGCCACGCCGCCTTCAACTGCGGCATCAACTGGTTGATGCGCAGGCTGGCGATCGGGAATTCTTCGATCAGGATCGGCGTGCGTTTGTCGTCCTGAGCGAACATCGCGTAATGCCGATCACCGCCCTCGCGCCACAGGCGGAACTCGGCACGCAGACGGAAGTTCTGCAGTGGCGAGTCGAACACCGTCGGCTCGGGGGCATCGAATGGTGCCAGCAGGTCGCGCAGGCGCGTGACCTTGGCTTCAAGTTGCTCGGCGTAAGCCTGGGAATCAAATGTCATGCGTTGAACCAACCCAACTTGATCACGAACAGAATCGACAGAATCACCAGCGCCGGGTTCAGCTCACGGGCACGCCCCGACAGCAGCTTGATCACGGTCCAGGAGATGAAACCGAACGCGATGCCGTTGGCGATCGAGTAAGTGAACGGCATGGCCAGCGCGGTCACCACGACCGGTGCGGCGACGGTGATGTCGTCCCAGTCTATTTCCGCCAGACCGGAAGTCATCAACACGGCGACGAACAGCAGTGCCGGCGCGGTGGCGAACGCCGGAACGCTGGCCGCCAGTGGCGAGAAGAACAACGCCAGCAGGAACAGGATCGCGACAACCACGGCGGTCAGGCCAGTACGGCCGCCCGCACTCACGCCGGCAGCGGATTCGATGTAACTGGTGGTAGTCGACGTACCCAGCAACGAACCGGCCATGGCCGCCGTACTGTCGGCGATCAGGGCGCGACCCATTTTCGGCATGTGGCCGTCCTTGCCCATCAGACCGGCGCGCTTGGCGACGCCGATCAGGGTGCCGGAGTTGTCGAACAGGTCGACGAACAGGAAGGCGAAGATCACGCTGACCAGACCGATGTCCAGTGCGCCTTTGATGTCCAGTTGCATGAAGGTCGGCGCCAGCGAGGGTGGCATCGAGGTCACGCCGTTGAACGGGGTGAAGCCCATCACGATGGAGACGATGGTCACCACCAGAATGCCGATCAGTACCGCACCGCGCACCTTCAGCGCTTCGAGGGCAACGATCAGGGCAAAGCCGAGGGTGGCGAGGATCGGCGCCGGGGCTTTCAAATCACCGAGGCCGACCATGGTCGCCGGGTTGCTGACCACGATGCCGGCGTTGTGCAGGGCGATCAGTGCCAGGAACAGGCCGATACCGGCAGCAATCGCCGAGCGCAGCGGCAGCGGAATGCTGTTGATGATCCATTCACGGATACGGAAAATCGACAACAGGAAGAAGCACACGGCCGAGATGAACACGGCACCCAGCGCCACTTGCCAGGTGTGGCCCATGTGCAAGACCACGGTGTAGGTGAAGAAGGCGTTCAGGCCCATGCCCGGAGCGAGGGCAATCGGGTAGTTGGCGATCAGGCCCATGATCGTCGAACCGATCGCGGCGGCCAGGCAGGTGGCGACAAACACTGCGCCCTTGTCCATGCCGGTCTCACCGAGAATGCTCGGGTTGACGAACAGAATGTAGGCCATGGCCAAGAAAGTCGTGATGCCCGCCAGAATCTCGGTGCGCACGTTGGTGTTGTGTGCCTTGAGTTGAAACAGCCTTTCCAGCATGTCTGCTCCCCGTGGCGCGCGTGGCGCCGTGAATGTATCGACCTCAACAGCAAAGCACAGACCGTCGCAAGCGCCTGAAAAATTGTGGTGGGCCGGAAAAAGCCGCGCATCATACCAGCAGCGTGAGGAATATGGCGGTTGTTGGTGTCGATCGTCGGCGAAGTTTTGCGTTGAAGCCAACTGCGCCATACTGCGCGCTGTTTTTTTCGGGGCGGGACGCGCATGAGCAGGTGCAGGATGAAGGTTTTGGGATTGATTGCAGCGCTGATGGTCGGGATGTCGACAGCCTGGGCGGCATCGGCACCGCCGTTGACGCAAGTGAAAGTGATCAAGGTTCAATCGCCGGCCTGCGGTCTTGAAGACATCGGCGATGGGCAAACGCAGACCCAATGCAATCACAGCGGACCGAATATCAAGGTTTACGTGCTCGAAGTCGGCTACGGCAAGAGCCAGCCTCAGGTCGCACTGGACGGCTTTGAAGTGAACGGCAGCCGTGCCCCGGTGTGTGCCTTTGATAACGGCAACCTGACCGAATGCACCCCCGGCAGTAAAACCGTCGGCTCTCTCTATACCTTCGATCTGTCGGGCAAACAGGAAGGCACCTTCACCTTCAGCAACACTTCGATCAACGCGCCCCGTAACACGATGTCGGCTCAGCTTTACATCAAGTAACGGCTGTCTGCGAACAGTGCCGGACAAAGCTGACTACGCTTGGAGGATCACCCAGCGGATAACGCCCATGACCTTTAGAGCCCTGATTACCCTCGCCGAGGGCATCGATGATCTGCAAAGCGTGACCCTGATCGACGTGTTGCGCAGAGCCGGCATCGAAGTGGTGGCGGCCAGTATTGAAGGACGACGCATGCTCACCTGCGCCCGTGGCACACGCCTGACCGCTGATGGCATGCTTGTCGACGTGCTGGCGCAAATCTTTGACCTGATTGTCTTGCCCGGCGGCGCCGTCGGTTCGCAACACCTGGCCGCACACCAACCACTGCAACAATTGCTCAAGGACCAATCCAGCGCCGGCCGCCTGTTCGCCGCCATCGCCGAATCCCCGGCGGTCGCCCTGCAAACCTTTGGCGTGCTGCGTCAACGCCGCATGACCTGTTTGCCCAGCGCCAGCCATCAACTCTCGGGCTGTACGTTTGTTGATCAAACAGTGGTGGTCGACGGCAACTGCATCACCGCGCAAGGCTCCAGCGCTGCGCTGGAATTTGCCCTGACGCTGGTCGAGCAACTGGGCGGCAAGGCCTTGCGGGCGAAAGTGGCGGGGGAGTTGTAGTGGCTTGAGGTGTCAGGCGTGGACAGCGATCAGTTCGATAACCGGTTGCTCCCGATGCTCCGCTTGCCACAGATCGTAGTCGGTTTGTACGCCTAGCCACACACGCGCCTTGCCAATGCCGGCACGCTCAAGACGCACAGCCAGATCCGGACTGATCGGCGCATGTCCGTGTAATACACGGGAAAGATGTGGGCGCGCGAAGCCCAAGTGTCGGGCCAACTCGGTCACGCTGATCCCAAGCTCGGGCAAGACATCCATCAGCAGTGTTTCACCGGGGTGTGGCGGGTTGTGCATGGGCATGAGCCTGCCTCCTGTCAGTGGTAGTCCAGATAATCGATCAGTTCGATATCCGAACCGACAAAACGAAAGATCACTCGCCAGTTGCCTGAAACGCTCAGCGACCAATACTCCGTCAGTTCACCTTTCAATCGATGCAGGCGCCAACCCGGAAGGTCCAGATCTGCGGGAAGCGTAGCGCGATCCATGAACTGCAGCATGCGCGACAGCCGTTTGGCGTGGTCGGCACGAATCCCGCGAGTCGAACCTGTTTCATAGAAGCCTCGAAGGCCTTTGTGCTGAAAAGATTTGATCATGGGCTCGAGTGTAAGGCGATACATTACACTCGGTGCGGTAACTATGTACCGCACCTTTCAGTTATTTTGTGTTTTGGAGGTTGTCAGACCTTCGCCTCTTCCACCGGCACATGCATCCGATCCCGATTAGCCAGCGTCGGAAACAACTTGATCCACGTCCCCGTCACCACCAGCGTGCCGATGCCGCCCATGACCACCGCCGGCACGGTGCCGAACCAGTGGGCGGTCACGCCGGATTCGAATTCGCCCAACTGGTTCGAGGCGCCGATGAACAGCCCGTTCACCGCGCTGACCCGGCCGCGCATTTCGTCCGGGGTTTCCAGTTGTACGAAGGAAGCACGGATGACCATGCTGATCATGTCCGCCGCGCCGAGCACCACCAGCACAGCCAGTGAGAACCAGAACGAGGTCGACAGGCCGAAAGCGATGGTCGCGACGCCAAAAATGCCGACTGCGGTGAACATCACCCGACCGACATTGCGCTCCACGGCAAACCGCGCCAGAAACAGCGACATCGCCAGCGCGCCAACCGCCGGTGCCGAACGCAGCAGGCCGAGGCCCCATGGCCCGGTCAGCAGGATGTCCTTGGCGAACACCGGCAACAGCGCCGTGGCGCCACCGAGGAGCACTGCGAACAAATCCAGCGAAATCGCCCCGAGAATGTCCGGGCGGCTGCGAATGAACCGTATCCCCGCCAGCAACGAATCCAGCGTCGCTTTGCCTTTGTTCAGCGGTGTTTGCCGCGCGGGCAGGTTGAGCATCAAGGTGCAGGCGATCACATAGAGCAACACCGTCGGGCCATAGACCCAGACGCTGCCGAATGCATAGAGCAAACCGCCCAGCGCCGGGGCGACGATGGTTGCTGACTGCTGCGCCGATTGTGCCGCTGCCACTGCCCGAGGGAACAGCGTGCCGGGCACGATGCTCGGCAGCAACGCCTGAGTGGTCGGCATTTCGAAGGAGCGAGCCGCGCCGAGCAGGAAGGCGAGGATGAAGATCATCTCGCGGGTCACATGGTCGGTGGCGCTGCCGATCGCCAGTGCGAGCGCGATCAAGGCCTGCAACGACTGACAGATCGCGGCGACTTTACGTCGGTCATAGCGGTCGGCGACATGCCCGGTGTGCAGCATGAACAGCACGCGTGGAGCGAATTCGACCAACCCGACCAGTCCCAGATCGAGGACGTTGCCGGTCAATTGATAGAGGTTCCAGCCAATCGCCACGGTGAGCATCTGGAAACCGCTGGCGGTAAAGATCCGCGCGAACCAGAAAGCGAGAAACGGACGATGGTGACGTAACAGCAGGGGCGCTTGGCTGGGCATCTGAAGGCAGGTCTGGCTCGAGGGGAACCACGAGATTATCACCAGTCTGTAACAGGAAGTTGCTATGACAAAAAATTTAGTTAGGAAGACATCGATTCACTCAAGCTCACCGCAAGAAATCCATTGCAGAGCATTGCCACCCCGATGAGGCAACTTGTCACGCGGCAAACGACCACGCAGTTCATCGGCAAAAATGGGACTACTCTTTCAACGTTGCTTGATCCAGATCAAGACCCCAGACGGAATTGATCCGGTGGCCAGTTGGCCAGACTCCCTGCGTTGCGATGGTTGTTTAAAAAGAACGAATCAGAATTCGCCGCACTCCATATCCGTGGGGGCAGTGGGTGCAGGCCTCCGGGTCCGCAGCCGGTATTACCTGACAGAGGAAGCCATATGTTCGGTTTAGAGGCACTAGATCTCGCCCGAATTCAGTTCGCGTTCACCATCTCGTTCCACATCCTGTTCCCGGCCATCACCATCGGTCTGGCGAGTTACCTTGCGGTGCTTGAAGGCTTGTGGCTGAAAACCCACAACGACACCTACCGTGATCTCTACCATTTCTGGTCGAAGATCTTTGCCGTCAACTTCGGCATGGGCGTGGTTTCGGGGCTGGTCATGGCCTACCAGTTCGGCACCAACTGGAGCCGTTTCTCGGACTTCGCCGGTGCTGTCACCGGGCCGTTGCTGACCTATGAAGTGCTCACGGCGTTCTTCCTTGAGGCCGGTTTCCTCGGCGTGATGCTGTTCGGCTGGAACAAGGTCGGACGCGGCCTGCACTTCTTTTCCACGGTCATGGTGGCCATCGGCACGCTGATTTCGACCTTCTGGATTCTCGCCTCCAACAGCTGGATGCAGACGCCGCAGGGCTTCGAAATCGTTAACGGTCAGGTGATTCCGACCGACTGGCTGGCGATCGTCTTCAACCCTTCATTCCCCTATCGCCTGATGCACATGGCGACGGCGGCGTTCGTCGCCACGGCGTTCTTCGTTGGTTCCTCGGCGGCCTGGCACTTGCTGCGCGGCAAAGACAATCCGGCGATCCGCACCATGTTGTCGATGGCAATGTGGATGGCACTGATTGTCGCGCCGATCCAGGCAGTCATCGGCGACTTCCATGGCCTGAATACGCTCGAACATCAGCCGGCGAAAATTGCCGCGATCGAGGGGCACTGGGAAAACAAGGGTGACGAAGCGACGCCGCTGATTCTGTTCGGCTGGCCGGACATGAAAGAAGAGAAGACCAAATTCGCCGTGGAGATTCCGTACCTCGGCAGCCTGATCCTCACTCACTCGCTGGACAAACAGGTGCCGGCACTCAAGGAATTTCCGCCGGAAGACCGGCCGAATTCGACCATCGTGTTCTGGTCGTTCCGGGTCATGGTCGGCCTCGGTTTCCTGATGATCTTCACCGGTCTGTGGAGCCTGTGGCTGCGCAAGCGCGACACGCTCTACACCTCGCGTCCGTTCCTTTACCTGGCATTGTGGATGGGGCCGTCCGGTCTGATTGCGATTCTGGCTGGCTGGTTCACCACGGAAATCGGTCGTCAGCCGTGGGTGGTTTACGGCTTGATGCGCACCGCCGATGCTTCCTCCAGCCACAGCTTCATGCAGATGAGCATCACCCTGATCATGTTTGTGGTGGTGTATTTCGCCCTGTTCGGCGCGGGTCTCGGCTACATGATGCGCCTGGTGCGCAAAGGGCCGAAGATCAGCGAGGGCGCCGAGACGCCGGACGGTGGTCCAGGCAAACAGCGAACACCGGCGCGTCCGTTGTCCGCCGCCGACGATTCGGCCGATGCCGATCACGACGCCCCCAGCCTGACCAAGGAGATTTGAATCATGGGTATTGATCTTCCGCTGATCTGGGCCGTGATCATCATCTTCGGCATCATGATGTACGTGGTCATGGACGGCTTTGATCTGGGGATCGGGATTCTCTTCCCGTTCATCCCCGGCAAAGTCGACCGTGATGTGATGATGAATACCGTCGCCCCGGTCTGGGACGGCAACGAAACCTGGCTGGTGCTGGGCGGTGCGGCGTTGTTCGGCGCGTTTCCGCTGGCCTATTCGGTGGTGTTGTCGGCGCTGTACTTGCCGCTGATCTTTATGCTGATCGGTCTGATCTTTCGCGGCGTAGCGTTCGAGTTCCGCTTCAAGGCCAAGGATGACAAGCGCCACCTGTGGGACAAGGCGTTCATCGGTGGCTCGGTGGCGGCGACGTTCTTCCAGGGCGTGGCGCTGGGGGCGTTCATCGACGGCTTGCCGGTGGTCAATCGGCAGTTCGCCGGCGGATCACTCGACTGGCTGACGCCGTTCACCCTGTTCTGCGGCGCCGCACTGGTGGTGGCGTATGCCTTGCTCGGCTGCACCTGGCTGATCATGAAAACCGAAGGCAAGCTGCAAGAGCAGATGCATAATCTGGCGCGGCCACTGGCCTTCGTGCTGTTGGCGGTGATCGGTGTCGTCAGCCTGTGGACACCGCTGGCCCACCCGGAAATCGCCTCGCGCTGGTTCAGCATGCCCAACCTGTTCTGGTTCATGCCGGTGCCGATTCTGGTGCTGGTGACGATGTACGGCCTGATCCGCGCCGTGGCACGCAATGCCAACTACATGCCGTTCCTGCTGACGCTGGTGCTGATTTTCCTGGGCTATAGCGGTTTGGGCATCAGCCTGTGGCCGAACATCGTGCCGCCGTCGATCTCGATCTGGGATGCCGCTGCGCCACCGCAAAGTCAGGGCTTCATGCTGGTGGGCACGCTGTTCATTATCCCGTTCATCCTGGGCTACACCTTCTGGAGCTACTACGTGTTCCGCGGCAAGGTCACCCACGAAGACGGCTATCACTAAGCAAAACCCTGTGGGAGCGAGCCTGCTCGCGATGGCGTCGGCGACGGCGCCATCCATCTTGAAGAGGTTTGAAGAAAATGACTGGAAAGCATTCCCTGCACGACATTGAAGAAGCCGAAAAAAAACCGCTGTGGCAGCGGCTCGGCTGGTTGGCCCTGATCTGGGTCGGTAGCGTTGGTGTGCTGTTTATCGCCGCCAGCCTGATGCGCATGTTCATGAATGCCGCAGGCTTGACCACGCACTGAATCATCCCGTTCCGGCGCCTTCGGATACGGTTTTGTAACCCTCCTCACGGAGGGTTTTTTTTGCCTGGCGGTTTACTTGCGCGCTTTGAGGATGACGAATTTCGGTGTGGCGGCGACTTGCTCAACGCCACGGAACAAGCGCGCCAGTTTGCTGTGATAACCCAGATGACGGTTACCGACGATGTACAGCGCGCCGCCTACCACCAGCGCCTCGCGGGCCTGCTGGAACATGCGCCAGGCGAGAAAGTCGCCAACTACTTGCTGCTGATGGAACGGCGGGTTGCACAACACTACGTCCAGCGACTGCGGCGCTTGCCCGGCCAGGCCATCTCCGGCACGCACAATCACGTCGCGATCACCGAGTGCCGCGTGCCAGTTCTCTTCTGCTGATTGCACCGCCATAAACGATTCGTCGACCAGCGTGTAGTGCGCGTCAGGGTTTTGCAGGGCGCTGGCAATCGCCAACACACCATTGCCACAGCCGAGATCGGCAACACGGGCGCTACCAAGATTCTTCGGCAAATGTGGAAGGAAAGCGCGCGTGCCAATGTCCAGACCTTCGCGGCAGAATACGTTAGCGTGATTGCGCAATTCGATGGCCGGCTCATCGAGACGATAACTCGACGGGTAGGGCGAAACCACCGCGGTTTTTGCCTCAGGCGTGGCGATCAGCAGTCGGGCCTTTTTCACCGCGAGAGAAGCTTGTACCGGGCCGATATAGCGTTCCAGCAAATCGCCGGCCGCGCGCGGCAGATGCTTGACCATGGCCGCAGCAATGACCTGTGCGCCGGGCGCCAGTTGCCCTTGCAGACGAATCAGTTGTTCTTCCAGTAGCGCCAGGGTTTTCGGCACACGAATCAGTACGCAGTCAAACGGTCCGACGAACGGCGCGCTGGCCGGAATCGGGCTGATCGCGTCGAACGCCTGACCATTGCGCAGCAGGTTTTTTTCCAGCCCCTGAAAACCCAGGAATGAATCGCCGCTGCTACTGACCGCAACCTTGCCGAGCAGGCTGGCTGCCAGTGCACCAAAGCTGTCGTTGAGCACCAATACCCGTGTTTCGATCGTCGGTTGCTGCGCCGCCAAGTGATTGAGCAGGTATTCGTCTGCGGCATCGAACGCCTGCAGCGGTTCATTCTGCTGTTCGGGCTGGCGGATCAGGTCGAGTTGGGCGAAGGGCGTATCGAGCAAAGGCATGGGGCGGGGACTCAGGGTAATCGAGGGATGTCCCGCTGCCCTGGCGTCGTGCGGCGGAACTGACTGAGTGGACTGCAACGCAAAATTCACGTCATCACTCAGAAAGGCCACAAATGGTACGTTTTTTTCTCTGCAAATACTCGCAAGTTTTGATCCGGGTGCAAGGCTGGGTGTTTAGATGATGCCGGCTCTGGCGGCCGCGATGACGGCGGAAATCTTGTTGCACACGTTGAGTTTCTCGATCACGTTTTGCACGTGATAGTTGATCGTCCGCTCACTCAGGCTAAGGATTTTCGAAATCTCATAGGCCGTCTTGCCGTTAGCGGATAGCTGCAGAACCTCGAGCTCGCGTGGCGACAGATGCGGTTGGCGGGGCTTGATGGCCTGCGCTGGTAAAGCCCGGGCGAACAATTCACTCAGATGACTGGCGGCGTAGAACATATAGCCAAAATGCTCATACAACTCCAGCGGGCTGATCTGACAGTGCTTTCTGGCCAGGCTGATAATGCTGCACAAACCACTTTCTGTGTGGTGGAACGCCTGAGACCAGCCGTGTTGCAGTCCATGTTGTTGCAAGGCTTGCCACAATACCGGAGTGTCTCTGTACACCGCTTCATTCCACACAAGCGGCATCATTGAGTGATTGCAGTGTGCTATTACCGGGTCGATTTGACTGTATTTTTTTTGTTCATATTGCAGGTTCCATTCTTTGGGGTAATTGTTGATTTGCAAGGCACTAAGATGTAACTCCCGATGCGGCGAGGTCACTGCGATTGCGCAATAGTTAAACCCGAGGTTTTCGGCAAACCTCAGTAAAATCGGATAAGCAGCATCTATTCCCTTTGCGAAGGTGAGTTGCTTTAACTGCGACTCCTTCCACGTTTCCATTACTGAATCTCCATTGGTGTAGCGGGGGGCACCGAATGGATCCAAAAGATCCGGCACGCATCGAAGTGTAGGATGATTCCTACAATAGGCTCTAAATTTTTTCGCTCTTGAACAGGAGTGAATTTTCATAAAGTGTTCTTAGCAATCAGTCAGGTAATAGTATTTGAAGTGACATCTTACGAAGTAGAGTTTTTATTCGTTTTTTAATCGAATGATTCTGTTGAAGTTTGTGCCGGGACTCAGCGAATAACATTACCAATCATCGGTGTTTAACCCGCGTCATTTGCGCGACACTGGCGGTGATCGTTCAATGGAGTGCCCCATGACCGCCAGCGCAGAAAAGTACACCATGCAGACCTTGCTTGACGTGCAACCCCTGACCCCAAGCCTCTTCACCTTGCGTACCAGTCGCGACGCGGGTTTTCGTTTTCGCGCGGGGCAGTTCGCCAGGCTGGGTGTCAGCAAGGCCGATGGCAGCATCGTCTGGCGCGCCTATTCGATGGTGTCATCGCCGTTCGACGAATTTCTTGAGTTCTTCTCTATCGTGGTGCCGGGAGGTGAGTTCACCAGTGAGCTGAGTCGGCTCAAAGTAGGCGATACATTGCTGGTGGATCGTCAGGCGTTTGGCTATCTGACCTTGGATCGCTTCGTTGACGGTCGAGATCTGTGGTTGTTATCCACAGGCACCGGGGTGGCGCCGTTCCTGTCGATTCTGCAGGACTTCGAGGTTTGGGAAAAATTCGAACGGATCATCCTCGTGTACAGCGTGCGAGAGGCGCGGGAGTTGGCCTATCAGGCATTGATTGCCGAGCTGACGCAACGCGAATACCTGAGCGAATATGCGCACAAATTGCAGTTCATCCCGACGGTCACTCGCGAGGCGTATCCCGGTGCGCTAAATGGGCGCATCACCACGCTGATCGAAAGCGGCGAACTGGAACGCGCCGCCGGTGTGGCGCTATCAGCCGAACATTCGCGGGTGATGCTCTGCGGCAATCCGCAGATGATTGATGACACGCGCGCGCTGCTGAAAAAACGCCACATGAGCCTCAGCCTTACCCGCCGGCCTGGTCAGGTGGCGGTGGAAAACTACTGGTAAACAAACGGCGCCTCGCGGGCGCCGTTTGTTTATTGTGCTGCAGGTTCAGGGCCGGTTGTTCTGGGCCTTGAGCAAATCGCGGATCTCGCCAAGCAATTCTTCTTCCTTGGTTGGCACCGGCGGCAGGGTAGGGGCCACGGCTTCTTCGCGTTTGAGGCGGTTGATGGCTTTGACGCCCATGAAGATCGCGAAAGCGACGATCACGAAGTCCAGAATGGTCTGGAGGAATTTGCCGTAGGCCATCACCACTGCAGGCGCAGCGCCATCGGCGGCTTTGAGCGTGATGGCTAAATCACTGAAGTCCACCCCACCGATCAGCAGGCCGATTGGCGGCATGATCACGTCGCCGACAAACGACGAAACGATTTTGCCGAACGCGGCCCCGATGATGATACCGACGGCCATGTCGACCACATTGCCTTTGACCGCGAAGGCCTTGAACTCACTTAGCACGCCCATAGTTATTTCCTTGTTACAGATGAGTTTGGTGAACGCAGTGTAAATCAGCAAAACGCGTCCTGCGCGAAACACCTTCTTACAATGCCCGTTTTTATCGACACATCAATCGACGATTAGTTTGCAAAGTGCCATCAATCGCGCGCGAAATATCCCGTAACTCGCTGATCAGGAAGCCAATTTTCTCAATCATGGCGTTACGTTCTTTCTATTTATGTTCCACGTCGCAGGCCTCTAGCCTTGGGTTGGCGCATCTGGATGCGCCGCAAAATAACCAGAGGATCCTGATATGAACTCCACACTTGGACTGGGGGCTTTTCCCCGTCGACGCACCCTCGGTGTACTCACCGCGAGCCTGCTGACCTTTTCCGTTAACGCCGCGCCGCTGACCCGCGATAACGGTGCAGCGGTCGGCGACAATCAGAACTCGCAGACCGCCGGCGCCAGCGGCCCGGTGCTGCTGCAGGATGTACAACTGATTCAGAAGCTGCAGCGCTTTGATCGCGAGCGTATTCCCGAGCGCGTGGTTCACGCACGCGGTACCGGTGCCCATGGCACCTTCACGGTGACTAATGATCTCAGCGACCTGAGCAAGGCCAGGGTGTTTGCCGCCGGCCAGAGCACGCCGGTATTCGTGCGCTTCTCTGCCGTGGTGCACGGCAATCACTCGCCGGAAACCCTGCGTGATCCACGAGGGTTCGCCACCAAGTTCTACACGGCTGACGGTAACTGGGACCTGGTGGGCAACAATTTCCCGACCTTCTTCATCCGTGACGCGATCAAGTTTCCCGACATGGTGCACGCGTTTAAACCGGACCCCCGGACTAACCTTGATGACGACTCGCGTCGATTCGACTTCTTCTCTCATGTACCAGAAGCCACCCGTACGCTGACCGAGTTGTATTCGAATTCGGGAACGCCGGCCAGTTATCGAGAGATGGATGGCAATGGCGTGCATGCTTACAAGTTGATCAACGCCAAGGGTGAAGTTCACTACGTCAAGTTTCACTGGAAGAGCTTGCAGGGGCTCAATAACCTTACGCCCAAACAAGTCGCGAAAGTTCAGGGTCAAGACTACAGTCACATGACCAATGACTTGGTGAGCAATATCAATAAAGGTAACTTCCCGAAATGGGACTTGTACATTCAAGTGCTGAAACCGCAAGATTTGTCCAAGTTTGACTTTGATCCATTAGACGCTACCAAGATCTGGCCAGGTATTCCTGAACGAAAAGTTGGACAAATGGTATTGAACCGTAATCCGGCGAATGTCTTCCAGGAAACCGAACAAGTGGCCATGGCACCCGCGAATATCGTTCCGGGTATCGAGCCTTCCGAAGACCGTTTGTTGCAAGGCCGAGTGTTCTCTTATGCCGATACGCAGATGTATCGCTTGGGCGCCAATGCCCTGCAATTGCCAATCAATGCGGCAAAAGTTGCTGTGAACAATGGCAATCAGGATGGCGCGATGAACTTCGGCGCCAGCAACAGCGGCGTGAACTATCAGCCGAGCCGCCTGCAGCCCCGTGACGAGACACCAAGTGCGCGTTACAGCCAGTCGGCGCTGTCGGGCAGCACCCAGCAGGCGAAAATCCAGCGTGAGCAGAACTTCAAGCAGGCCGGCGATCTGTATCGCTCGTTCAGCAAGAAAGAGCGCCGGGACCTGATCGACAGCTTCGGTGGCTCGCTGGCCAGCACCGATGATGTGAGCAAGCACATCATCCTGTCCTTCCTTTATAAGGCCGATCCGGAATACGGCACCGGCGTCACGGAAGTGGCCAAGGGTGACCTGAGCCGGGTCAAGGCGCTGGCGGCCAAACTGGTCGACTGATACCGACGTAGCGCACACGGGGCCTGAGTCAGGCCCCGTTCCGTTCAAGGAGTCTGCTGATGCGAATCTGTCTTTTACTGTTAGCCGGTTGTCTGTCGTTCGCGGCATGGGCGGCACCGGTCGAGCAGAGTCCCGATACGATCAAAGCCCAGCTGCGGGACTACTACTTCGACGCTGCCCGGCGCGGTGATGTGCCGATGCTCGACACCTTTATCGAGTCCGGCTATTCCCTCGATACCCGTGACAGCAAAGGCTACACCGCGCTGATTCTCGCGGCTTATCACGGTCAAGCGCCAGCGGTGGAGCGGTTACTCGCTGCCGGCGCCGATGCCTGTGCGCAAGATCAACGCGGCAACACGGCGCTGATGGGGGCGATTTTCAAAGGTGAATTACAGATCGCCCGGCGTTTGATGGCCACCGATTGCAGCCCCGATCAGCGTAATGGCGCCGGGCAGACGGCGGCGATGTACGCCGGATTGTTCAAGCGGCTGGAATTGCTCGATGGGCTCAAGGCCAAGGGCGCCGACCTCAATGCCGAAGACCCGTTGGGCAATAGCGCCGCGCGTCTGGCCAACGGCGAAATCCGCACCGCTGCACCGCGCTGAGCGGTGGCTGCGTTATCATCGCGGTTTTTGCCGGGGGTTCTGATGGCCAAGGCCAAGCGCATGTACGGCTGCACTGAGTGCGGCGCAACCTTTCCCAAGTGGGCGGGCCAGTGCGGTGAGTGCGGCGCCTGGAACACCCTGACTGAAACCATGATCGAGAGCGGTGGTGCCACGGCGCCCACCGGCCGCACCGGTTGGGCCGGGCAACAGGCGCAGATCAAGACCCTGGCCGAAGTCAGCATCGAAGAGATTCCGCGTTTCTCCACCGCGTCCGGTGAGCTGGATCGGGTACTCGGCGGTGGTCTGGTCGACGGTTCGGTCGTGCTGATCGGTGGTGATCCGGGGATCGGCAAATCGACGATCCTGTTGCAGACCCTGTGCAACCTCGCCAAGAGCATGCCAGCGCTTTACGTCACTGGTGAAGAATCTCAACAGCAAGTGGCCATGCGCGCGCGCCGCCTTGGCTTGCCGCAGGATCAACTGCGGGTGATGACTGAAACCTGCATCGAAACCATCATCGCCACGGCCCGTCAGGAAAAGCCCAAGGTGATGGTGATCGACTCGATCCAGACGATCTTCACCGAACAGTTGCAATCGGCACCCGGTGGCGTCTCTCAGGTGCGTGAAAGTGCAGCGCTGTTGGTGCGTTATGCCAAGCAGAGCGGCACGGCGATTTTCCTCGTCGGCCACGTCACCAAGGAAGGCGCGCTGGCCGGTCCCCGCGTGCTCGAACACATGGTCGACACCGTGCTGTATTTCGAAGGCGAGTCCGATGGGCGTCTGCGTTTGTTGCGCGCGGTGAAAAACCGTTTCGGTGCGGTCAACGAGTTGGGGGTGTTTGGCATGACCGACAAGGGTTTGAAAGAAGTCTCCAACCCGTCGGCGATTTTTCTCACTCGCGCGCAGGAAGAAGTACCGGGCAGTGTGGTCATGGCGACATGGGAAGGCACCCGGCCGATGCTGGTGGAAGTGCAGGCGCTGGTCGATGACAGCCATCTGGCCAACCCGCGACGGGTAACGTTGGGCCTGGATCAGAACCGTTTGGCGATGTTGTTGGCGGTCTTGCATCGCCATGGCGGGATTCCGACCCACGATCAGGACGTGTTCCTCAACGTGGTTGGCGGGGTGAAGGTGCTGGAGACGGCGTCTGACCTGGCGCTGATGGCGGCGGTCATGTCGAGTCTGCGTAATCGGCCGTTGCCGCATGATCTGCTGGTGTTTGGCGAGGTCGGACTGTCGGGAGAAGTTCGCCCCGTGCCGAGCGGTCAGGAGCGTTTGAAGGAAGCCGCCAAGCATGGCTTCAAACGGGCGATCGTGCCGAAGGGCAATGCCCCAAAGGAGTCGCCGCC
Source organism: Pseudomonas sp. NPDC085632 (assembly GCF_044541255.1). Lineage (NCBI taxonomy): Bacteria > Pseudomonadati > Pseudomonadota > Gammaproteobacteria > Pseudomonadales > Pseudomonadaceae > Pseudomonas > Pseudomonas sp. NPDC085632. Next base: position 71,603 of record NZ_JBITSX010000020.1, read on the forward strand.
AGGCTTGCAGATCATCGCCGTGACCCGCCTCGAACAGGCCCTCGACGCCCTTTTCGAATAACTGCGTTTCTCTTTGTAGGAGCTGCCGCAGGCTGCGATCTTTGGATCTTGAAACAAATTCAAAAGATCGCAGCCTTCGGCAGCTCCTACATGGGTTCAATGGTTGGCGATCAGGTTTCGATCAGGGCACCGAGTTCGCGCTCAAGCTCCTGCGGATCGGCCAGATTGAGCTCGATCAGCCGCCGCAAGCGCTGGATCGATTCCAGGCTGATATGCCGGCAGACAAACCCCAACTGGCCATTCTCTTCATGGGCCAAGTGCACGTCCATCTCGATATCGACGTCATCGCTCAGATGAATGTCGACGAAGAAATCCTTCCCCGAGTCCCCCAGCCACGGCTCCGGCCGCTCGATCAGCAACCCTTTGAGCGACAGGTCGATCAGCTTGGCCGGCCAGATGTATTCACCCTGACTCAGCTCGGTTCTGGCATCGAACGCAATACGTTTGAAACGACGTCGATTGGCGGGGTGCTCGCTCATGGCGCAATCCTCATGAAGGTTCGCTGACTATAGACCGCGAATGCGGGCGCCAGCCAATCCCTAAAGCGTCTAGACCAACGTCGGGGTATGGCCTTTGGCGCCGTAAGCGCTAAACTCGGGGTGGCTGTCTTTCTTGTCCACCCTGGCTGGAATAATAAAATGAAAAATAATAATAGCCTGCTACGCCACTTACCCTGGCTATTGCTGGCAATCGTAGGAGCGTGCGCCCTGGGCGTAGTGGCATTGCGCCGCGGCGAGGCGATCAACGCCTTGTGGATCGTGGTCGCTGCCGTGGCCATTTATCTGGTTGCGTACCGTTACTACAGTCTGTTCATCGCCAACAACGTGATGCAACTCGATCCGCGTCGGGCCACCCCCGCCGTGCTCAATAACGACGGTCTGGACTACGTGCCGACCAACAAACACATTCTTTTCGGTCACCACTTCGCTGCCATCGCTGGCGCGGGGCCTCTGGTCGGCCCGGTATTGGCCGCGCAGATGGGCTACTTGCCCGGCACGCTCTGGTTGATTGCCGGTGTGGTGCTGGCGGGCGCGGTGCAGGACTTCATGGTCCTGTTCATGTCGACCCGGCGCAACGGCCGTTCCCTGGGCGATATGGTGCGCGAAGAAATGGGCCGCATTCCCGGCACCATCGCCCTGTTCGGCTGCTTCCTGATCATGATCATCATCCTCGCGGTGCTGGCGCTGATCGTGGTCAAGGCGCTGGCGGAGAGCCCATGGGGTATCTTCACCGTGATGGCGACCATCCCGATCGCGATGTTCATGGGCATTTACATGCGCTACATCCGCCCGGGCCGCATCGGCGAGATCTCCGTGGTCGGCGTGTTGCTGCTGCTCGGTTCGATCTGGCTGGGTGGGCAGATTGCCGCTGATCCGGTGTGGGCCAAGGCGTTCACCTTTACTGGCGTGCAGATTACCTGGATGCTGGTCGGTTACGGTTTCGTCGCGGCATCGCTGCCGGTCTGGCTGATTCTGGCGCCGCGCGACTACCTCTCCACCTTCCTCAAGATCGGCACCATCATCGCCCTGGCAATCGGTATTCTGGTGACCATGCCCGAGCTGAAAATGCCCGCGCTGACCCAGTTCGTCGACGGCACTGGCCCTGTATGGAAGGGCGGTCTGTTCCCGTTCCTGTTCATCACCATCGCCTGCGGTGCGGTTTCCGGTTTCCACGCACTGATTTCTTCGGGCACCACGCCGAAGTTGCTGGATAACGAAACCAACGCCCGTTACATCGGTTACGGCGGCATGCTGATGGAGTCGTTCGTCGCCATCATGGCCATGGTCGCCGCGTCGGTGATCGAGCCTGGCGTGTACTTCGCCATGAACAGCCCGGCCGCCGTGGTCGGCAGTGACGTGGCATCGGTTGCACAAGTGGTCTCCAGCTGGGGCTTTGCAATCACGCCGGAAGCGCTGCAAGCTGTCGCCCATGATATTGGTGAAACCACCATCCTGGCCCGTGCCGGTGGTGCGCCGACCCTGGCGGTCGGTATCGCGCAGATCCTGCACAGTGTCCTGCCGGGTGAAAACACCATGGCGTTCTGGTACCACTTCGCGATCCTGTTCGAAGCGCTGTTCATCCTGACCGCAGTCGACGCCGGCACCCGTGCCGGGCGTTTCATGCTGCAGGATCTGCTCGGCTCTTTCGTGCCGGCATTGAGACGTACCGAATCGTGGACCGCCAACCTGATCGCCACCGCCGGTTGTGTGGCGATGTGGGGCTGGTTGCTCTACCAGGGCGTGATCGACCCACTGGGTGGCATCAATACCCTGTGGCCACTGTTCGGTATCTCCAACCAGATGCTGGCCGGTATCGCACTGATGCTCGGCACCGTGGTCCTGATCAAAATGAAGCGTCAGCGCTACATTTGGGTCACGCTGCTGCCAGCCGCCTGGCTGCTGATTTGCACTACAACGGCGGGCTTCATCAAACTGTTCGATGCCAACCCGGCAATCGGCTTCCTGTCGCTGGCCAAGAAATACAGTGATGCGCTGGCCAATGGTCAGGTGCTGGCCCCGGCAAAAAGTGTTGAGCAGATGCAGCACGTGATCTTCAACGCTTACACCAACGCAACGCTTACCGCGCTGTTCCTGTTCGTGGTCTTCAGCATCCTGTTCTATGCGCTCAAGGTCGGCATCGCCGCCTGGGGCAAAAAAGAGCGTACGGATAAAGAATCGCCATTCCAGGCCCTGCCGGACGCGTAACCAGAGGATTGCACCATGTTCAATGACCTGAGTCGCCTCGGTAAATACCTCGGTCAGGCCGCGCGCCTGATGGTCGGCATGCCCGACTACGACACCTACGTCGAGCATATGCAAACCAAGCACCCGGACAAACCGGTGATGAGCTACGAGATGTTCTTCCGCGAACGTCAGGAAGCCCGTTACGGTGGCAAGGGTGGGCCGAAGTGCTGTTGAACGGATAGCCTGCGGTTGATGTAGTCCCCCTGTGGGAGCTGGCTTGCCAGCGATAGCGGCGTGTCATTCGACAGAGATGTCGACTGATACACCCTCATCGCCAGCAGGCTGGCTCCCACATTTGTTTTGTGTTTCTTCTCAGGAGATCGAGTTTTGTCCTCTCCCATCCCGGTCACGGTACTCAGCGGTTTCCTCGGCGCCGGCAAGACCACTTTGCTGCGCCATATCCTCAAAGCCGAGCACGGCCTGAAAATCGCCGTGATCGAAAACGAATTCAGCGACGCCGGTATCGACACTCAGTTGCTGGGTGACGAGCCGGTGCAAGTCATGACCCTGGCAAACGGCTGCGTCTGCTGCACCATTCACACGGATCTGACCAAAGCCTTGTACCTGCTGCTCGAACGGCTGGACAGCGGCGAGATCGCCTTCGACCGTCTGGTGATCGAATGCACCGGTCTGGCCGATCCGGCACCAGTGGCGCAGACTTTTTTCATCGACGAAGAATTGCGCGAGCGTTACCTGCTCGACGGCATCATCACCCTGGTCGATGCCGCGCACGCGGATGTGCATCTGAGCCAGACCATCGCTCAGGCGCAGATCGGTTTCGCCGACCGCTTGCTGGTGAGCAAGACCGATCTGGTCGACGAAGCCACGTTCAACGCGTTGAGCGAACGCCTGACGCGGATCAATCGGCGTGCGCCCATCCGTGTGGTTGAGCATGGCAACATTGATCTGGCTGAATTGCTGGACGTGCGCGGCTTCAATCTCAACGCCGATCTCGGCGGCGGCTTGAGCCTGCGCCCGGTGAGCAAGGCGCCGTCGATCGATCGCATTTCCAGTCTGGTGCTGCGTACCGATCAGCCGCTGGATATCGATCAGCTCAGCGAGTTCATGAATGAGCTGCTGGAAGAGCACGGCAAGCAATTGCTGCGCTACAAGGGCGTGCTGAACATTGCCGGCGAAGATCGGCGCTTGGTGTTTCAGGGCGTGTTGAAGCTCTATGGTTTCGACTGGGATTCCCAATGGGCCGAGGGCGAGGCGCGGGAAAGTGTGATTGTGTTTATTGCTGATGATTTGCCGGAAGAGAAGATTCGGGCGGGGTTTGCCAGAGTGGTTTCTGCCTGAATCTTGGTTGTCAGTGATGCCCTCTTCGCGAGCAGGCTCGCTCCCACAGTGGACCGCATTTCTCTGGAAGGAATACGGTCTCCTGTGGGAGCGAGCCTGCTCGCGAAGGCGATTTAACCGACAGCACAATGCTCAAGGTCTGAACCCAACAGCGTCTGCTCAAGATGATCCAGATGTTGATTCATCAGCATTCCGGCCTTGGAAGCATCTCGTCGCTCCACGGCCTCAACCAGCGCCAAATGCTCCCGCCACGCGCAACAGCTGTGCGTCTGCGACGAACTTCGCGCAATTGCCAATGAGGTCAACGGCACCAGACTGCCCAAGAAATGCGCCAACGGTGCATTCCCCGCCATCTGCGCCAACGTCAGGTGAAACTCCCCGGACAAGCGAATTGCCGCGCCGCGCCGATCCTGCTCGACGGCCTCACGCTCGCGCTCGATCAATCCGCGCAAGCGTTTCAAGTCTTCTGCTTGCGGACGCTGACACGCCAGACGCACCAATGTGCTTTCGGCCAGCCGCCGCGCATGCAGTGTCTGTCGTGTCTGCTCCCGGTCAGGTGCTGCCACACGCGGGCGATGATTGGCCCGCAGCACAATGACTTGCTCAAGCGACAACTGCGTTAGCACCCGGCGCACATCGGCGCGGCTGACACAGAACATCTCTTTCAAACTGTCTTCGGTGAAGCGGCTGTCGGGATTGATGCGCTGTTCGAGAATCGCATCGAACAGTCGCGGATAAAGATCCTCCACCGACGCCCGCAGCCGGGAAAAGGGCAGGGGCGCGGCGCTCGGCCGGGCGTGCGAGGGTGACGCGAAACTGTTCATGGCCTGTCTCCTATGAGGGATCAGCGACTCAAGTTGTCATCCGGAATGTTCAGCTCGATGCCCATGCGCTGACCTTCGCGCAAAATGTGCCGACGCATTTCGGTGCTGGCCTGGGCGCTGTTCTTGCTGCGGATGGCGCGCACCACGGCTTCGTTTTCTTCGAGGCGTTCGGCCAGATGTTCCGGAGAATTGCGCAGCACTTCGGCGCTCTGCTTGAGGGCGTTGCTGGTTTGCTGCACGACGCTCTGGAAAATCGGGTTCGAGGTCAGGGTGAACAGTTCTTCGTGGAAGGCGATGTAGGCGCTGACCCCGGCTTCGCTGTCGCCGGCTTCAAGGGCTTCGCGCATGTCCATCAGGGTCAGGCGCAACTGGCCGACTTCCTTGCTGCTGATCGACTGCGCGACCAGACCGACGATGAACGGCTCAAGGGTGTAGCGCAGTTGCAGCACGTCTTCGAGGCTGGCCCCGGCGACTGCGCTGTCGTGGCCCTGACGGTCGCCGATTTGCGCGTCGAGTACGACCACGCCTTTGCCCGGCATCGAACGCACCAGACCGAGGGTTTCCAGCACGATCACTGCTTCACGCAAGCTTGGGCGACTGATGCCCAGTTGTTCCGCCAGTTCGCGCTGGCCCGGCAGCATGTCGCCGGAGCGCCACTGACCCCGGGCCAGAGCGGCGCGGAGCTTTTCTACCACTGAGTTGACGACGGTTGATGTAGTAATCACGTATTCGCTCCATGAGCCGTGCCTGCAGATGGACAGGCACGGCGGTCATTCAGAATTCTTTGGCCGCCGCTGGGGCGACGGTTTTTCTCGGCTGAAAGGTATAGCCCTGTTCGCCGTTGAGGACCTTGTTTGCCCGCTGCACGTCGATGTCCTTTTCCCAGCGCGCGATAGCGACGGTGGCCACACAGTTGCCGATCAGGTTGGTCAACGCCCGGCCGATGCCCATGAACCAGTCCACTGCCAACACCAGCACCAGACCGACCACCGGGATCGCCGGAATCGCCGTCAATGTTGCCGCCAGAATCACCAGTGCCGAACCCGGAATGCCGTGGGCACCTTTAGAGGTAATCAGCGACACCAGCAGAATCGTCAGCAGGTCGGTCATGGCCAGCGGTGTGCCGGTGGCGTTGGCGATGAACACAATGGCGAGGGTCAGGTAGATCGAGAAACCGTCGAGGTTGAACGAGTACCCGGTCGGGATCACCAGCCCGACCGTCGAGCTGCCGATGCCGAGGTGTTCCAGTTTGCGCATGATCTGTGGCAACACAGCGTCGGACGAAGCGGTGCCCATGACGATCAGCAGTTCTTCACGCAGGTACTTGAGCAGTGGCCACATGCGCAGGCCGGAAGCGCGCATCACCAGACCGAGAATCACGCTGACAAATGCGATGCAGGTCAGGTAGAACAAACCGACCAGGCTGCCCAGATGCTGCAGGGAGTCGAGGCCATATTTGCTGGTGGTGAAGGCGATTGCGCCGAACACGCCGATCGGCGCCAGTCGTACGATCATGCCCATGATCCGGAAGATCACATGGCTCAGTTCGTTGATCAGCCGCGAGATCCCGGAAGCTGCTTCGCCGACCAGATTCAACGCGCTGCCGAACAGCACCGAGAACAGCAGCACCTGCAAGATGTTGTTGTCGGCGAAGGCGCCGATCACTGAAGTCGGAATCAGGTCCATCAGGAACTGCGTGGTGGTGTGCATGTGCTGACCGCGTTCGGCGATGTCGCCCATGTCAGCGGCGGAGAGTTGCTCCAGATGGATATTCGCGCCGCTGCCGATGCCAGTACTGAAGGCGAAGACTAGGCCGATCACCAGCGCGATGGTGGTCAACACTTCGAAGTAGATCACCGATTTGAGGCCGATGCGCCCAACTTTCTTCAGATCGCCGGCGCCGCTGATACCGCTGACCACTACGCAAAACACGATGAGGCCGATGAGCATCTTGATCAGTTTGATGAAACCGTCGCCGAGCGGTTTGAGCTGGGCCGAGTATTCGGGAAGGGTCAGCCCGCAGACGATGCCGAGCATCAGTCCGAGAACCACTTGGAGGAAGATTGAACGCGAGCACCATCTGAGCATGGGAGGAATCCTGGTCGGTGTCCTGGCTGCCGTGCGCGGGGCGCATCAGATTCAGGACTTAATTATTGTGGTCTTACCGGTATGTCCAGTGCAGGCGCAGTCTAGGCGCTGATTTTCCATGATCGCAAGTGAAAAATGACGAATTGGCATGACCGGTCTGACCAGTTGTGCGGCAAGTACCATTCTTGAGCGGTTCAGGCGTTTGAAAAAATCCGGGCGAAAAAAAACCGGCCAATCACTTGGCCGGTTTTTCATGCTGCGGGATTAACGTCGCAATTAAGCGCCGTATACCGGCAGTTTCTTGCAGATGGCTTTGACTTTCTCACGAACGGCGTCGATCACCGCTTCGTTGTTCAAGTCAGCCAGGATGTCGCAGATCCAGCCGGCCAGCTCTTTGCACTCGGCTTGTTTGAAGCCACGAGTGGTCACAGCCGGAGTGCCGAAGCGCAGGCCGGAGGTGACGAACGGCGAGCGTGGATCGTTTGGTACGGAGTTCTTGTTCACGGTGATGAAGGCTTTGCCCAGAGCGGCGTCAGCGTCTTTACCGGAGATGTCCTGCTTGATCAGCGACAGCAGGAACAGGTGGTTCTTGGTGCCACCGGAAACCACGTCGAAACCGCGCTCGATGAACACTTCGGCCATGGCCTGAGCGTTCAACACCACTTGTTCCTGATAGGCCTTGAACTCAGGCTGCAGCGCTTCCTTGAAGCAGATCGCCTTGGCGGCGATCACGTGCTCCAGCGGGCCACCCTGGGCGCCCGGGAATACCGCGGAGTTCAGCTTCTTCTCGATGTCGGCGTTGGCGCGCGCCAGGATCAGGCCGCCACGTGGACCGCGCAGGGTCTTGTGCGTAGTGGTGGTCACGACGTCAGCGAAAGGCACCGGGTTCGGGTAAACGCCAGCGGCAACCAGACCGGCTACGTGAGCCATGTCGACGAACAGGTAAGCGCCGACTTTGTCAGCGATGGCGCGGAAGCGCGGGAAATCCAGAATCTGCGAGTAGGCAGAGAAACCGGCCACGATCATTTTCGGCTTGTGCTCTACAGCCAGACGCTCGACTTCGTCGTAGTCGATCAGGCCGTTGGCGTCGATGCCGTACTGCACAGCGTTGTACAGTTTGCCCGAAGAGGAAACGCTGGCGCCGTGGGTCAGGTGACCGCCGTGGGCCAGGCTCATGCCCAGAATGGTGTCGCCACCTTGCAGCAGGGCCAGGTAAACAGCGGCGTTGGCTTGCGAACCGGCGTGCGGCTGAACGTTGGCGTAATCGGCGCCGAACAGCTCTTTGGCGCGGTCGATGGCCAGTTGCTCAACGATGTCGACGTACTCGCAACCACCGTAGTAACGCTTGCCTGGGTAGCCTTCAGCGTACTTGTTGGTCAGGACCGAGCCTTGAGCTTCCATCACCGCTGGGCTGGTGTAGTTTTCCGAAGCGATCAGCTCAATGTGTTCTTCCTGGCGCTGAGCTTCTTGCTCCATGGCGGCAAAAAGGTCGGCGTCGTACTTGGCAATAGTCAAATCACGGCTGAACATGGCGGTCCTCAAGGATCGGGGGCAGAAAAGGGGGGCATTCTAACCCAATGGGTTTTGGATGGCATATGAAACGACATCATGTCGCAGACAAGTGGCGTTCATGCGCAGATAGATGGTGATTGTGCCGGCCTCAAAAGATCGCAGCCTTCGGCAGCTCCTACAGTAATCCGAGCTGATCCCGAATACTGTGACCGACATCAATCCTTGTAGGAGCTGCCGAAGGCTGCGATCTTTTCGGTCGCGCCGCAGATCTTCAGTCGAACATGAACAACGCATCATTACTGAATTGCGCCTCAAACCGGCTCGCCGGCATCGGCCGCCCGAACAGATAGCCCTGAACCTCATCGCAACCATGCTCACGCAGGAAGTCCAGTTGCTCATGGGTTTCCACGCCTTCGGCGATCACCGCCAGATTCAGGCTGTGCGCCATGGCGATGATCGCCCGGGCGATCTGCGCGTCCTGCTCACCCGACGGCAAGCCATCGACAAACGTGCGGTCGATCTTCAGCACGTCGATCGGGAACTGCTTGAGGTAGTTAAGCGATGAATAACCAGTGCCGAAGTCATCAACGGCAATGCTCAGGCCGAGGTTTTTCAACCCGGCGAGAATCTGCATCGCCTCGCTGACTTCGCGCATCAGAATACTTTCGGTCAGCTCCAGTTCCAGACACGCCGGCGGCAGGCCGGTTTCGCGCAGGATCGTGGCGATCCGCGTACCGAGTTGGCCATCGGAGAACTGCCGCGCCGAGATGTTCACCGAGACCTTCGGTACACGCACACGGTTCTGATGCCAGGTCTTCAGTTGGCGACAGGCCTCGCTGATCACCCAATCGCCGACGTCGACCACTAGCCCGAGCTCTTCCAGCACCGGAATGAAATCCCCCGGCGGCACCAGGCCACGACGTGGATGACGCCAGCGCAACAGTGCTTCGGCACCGGTCAGGCGTTTGCCGTCGCCGCTGAACTGCGGCTGGTAATACAGGACGAATTCGTTCTGTTCCAAGGCGTGGCGCAAGTCGCTTTCCAGTTCCAGACGTTCCAGCGCACTGGCGTTCATGTCCGCCTGATAGAACTGGAAGTTGTTCTTGCCGCGCTCTTTGGCGTGGTACATCGCGGTGTCGGCGTTCTTCATCAACTGGCTGAGTTCGTTGCCGTCCTGCGGACTCAGGGCGATGCCGATACTGGCGGTGACGAAGAACTCGCGGCCTTCGAGCACGAACGGTCGGACGAGGCTGCCGAGAATCTGTTCGGCGACATGAATCGCCCGGTTCAACGCCATTTCGCGGCTGGAGCGATGTTGCAGCAACAGCGTGAATTCGTCGCCGCCCATGCGCGCCACGGTGTCGTCATCGTCGACGCAGGCCAGCAAACGCGTGGCCATGTCTTTCAGCATGCGGTCGCCGGCGGCGTGGCCAAGCGAGTCGTTGATCGGTTTGAAACGGTCGAGGTCGAGGAACATCAACACCACCCACGACTTCTGCCGTTCGGCCGATTGCAGCGCGGTGTGCAGACGATCCTGGAACAGCGTGCGGTTCGGCAAATGCGTCAGGGCGTCGTAGTAGGCGAGGCGGTGAATGCGCTGCTCGCTGGCCTTGCGCTCGCTGATGTCGCTGAAGAAGCACACGTAACTGGCCAGGTCGCCCTCGTCGTCGAGCACCGCAGTGATGCCGACCCACGCCGGGTAGTGTTCGCCGTTACGGCGCTTCATCCAGACTTCGCCTTCCCAGGTGTTGTGCTCGTGCAATTGCTTGATCACGTAACGCAGGTGCGCGTCCTGCTGTTCATCAACGGTGAGCATGTTCGGCAATTGGTCGAGCACTTCGCTCACCGCGTAACCGCTGACCCGGCTGAACGCTTCGTTGGCCTGCACGATGTATCCGGCCGGGTCGGTGATCAGAATCGCCGATGTCGAGTGCTCGAATACCGTGGCGGCCATGCGCAGGTCCTTCTCGGCGCGGCGCTGCTGGCTGATGTCGCGACCGACACCGAGCACGCCCTCAAACGCGCCGTGCTCGTCCCACACCAGCACCAGACGCAGCTCGATCGGGATCTTGCGGCCATCGGCGCGCAGGCAATCGAACAGGAACAATTGCGTCTGCACCTGACTGCGCAGCACTGCCAGTTGCTCGGGTTTGTCCAGCGCCTTGCTGACCCGGTCCATCAGCGTGTAGATGCCACTCAGTTGCTGCGGGTTGGCGATGGTCGATTGCCAGCCGTTCTGGAAAATCCACTCGGCGTCGTAACCCAGCACGGCCTGCACCGACGGGCTGACGTAGTTCAGCGAGAGCTTGCTGTCGGTGGAGAAAATCACGTCGCTGATACTTTCGGCGAGCATGCGATAACGCTGCTCGCTGTCGCGCAGGGATTCGCTGGCTTCGATCTGTTCGGTGATGTCCTTGGCCACGCCGATGATCCGCGTGACCTGATCGTGTTTATCGCGGGCCAGGGCCTGTTCGCGAATGTCGAAACGCCGCCATTTGCCGTCGCGATGGCGGAAACGCAACTGACATTGCAGTAACTGGCTGTAACCGGCGTGGCGCTGTAACTGGCGCGAGCGATGGTAGTAATCGGCATCTTCCGGGTGCAGGAGAATTTCCCAGAAGTACTCGCCCATCTGATGCAGTTCGGTACGGTTGTAACCGAGAGTCTGGCCGAGGTGGTGGTTGCTGAAAATCATTCGCTGGCTGATCACGTCCTGCACATACAGATGATCCGGCACGGTACGCACCACGTCCGACCAGAAGCCTTCGCGCTCGAGCAGTGACAGTTCGATCAGTTTGCGGCTGGTGATGTCGTTGATACTGAGGATCACTGCTTTGTAGTCGTGCTGCTCGGTCGGCAGGCGCAATACCATCCACAGGTGTTGGTCGCGACCGTTGATGTCCGGCAGTTTGATTTCCAGTTCCAGCTGCTTTTGTTGCTGCAGGACGGCGTCGAGCACTTGATTGCCGATGGCGCACTGACGGTGTGGGTGGCCATCGATCAACAGTTGCCAGGCATGCTCGCAGGAATTGACGTTGAGCAATTGCAACGCGACCTGGTTGACCTCGGTGACGCGCAGTTCCTGTAGCAGTTGCTGGCGTTGTTGCGGTTGGTCGAGCCAGGCCTTGAGCTGGTCGCTGGTCTGGATCTGCGCCTTGTCGAAGACCTGCTTCAAACCGGACAGATCAAGCACGCACAGGGCCACGCCGGTGCCTTCGAAAATATCCTGATAGCGTCGACGACCCTCATGCAACTGACGCTGGCGGCGGCGCATGTTCAACAGCGCAATCACCGGCAGCATTGAGAACGCCAGCCCCAACAGGCACTTGCCGATAAACGCCGGCAGCAGTTCTTCGAGCACGCGCTGGCGGTCGAACAAGCCGCGCAACTGCCAATCGCTGCTGCTCAGTGGCACGGTCAGCACGGTGTTGGCCAGATCATCCGGGCTCAGCACGCCGGGCTTGGCCGAGGGCAGCGCTTCGTCGCGGCTGATGATCTGATGGTTGATGCGATTTTCCACCAGCCACAAGGGGCGCAGCCCGGTGTCACCCTGTTTGGTCAGCGAGTCGAAGAAGGTCGGGGTCAGGCGCAAGGCCCAATAGCCGCGCGTGCTGCCGCTGGCCTGATGCAGCAACAGATGCACCATCGAACCGTCATCGGCGTTACTGAAATAGTGCGCCTGGGCGCGACTGCGGCGCACCAGTTCCGTCAGGTAGTCGGCGTCGTGGCTGTCGACGGCGCTGTCGTTGATGATTCGCCCGGAAGGGCTGAGCAACGCAATGCTGCGCAGATCGGGCAACGACTGCTGGAGCTTGCGCAGCAGCGCCTGCTGTTCGTCGGCTGATTGCGGTTGTTCGACGATCGGTAGCAGGTTGAGGGCGATTTGCGCGTTCAGCGCCATGTTCAGGCTGACCTGCGAGGCGAGGTCGGCGGTGTAATCAATGGTGTACTGGCGCTGGTTTTTCTGAGTTTCGCGCAGTTGATCGAGCAGTTGCCAGAACAGCAAGGCGAGCAACAAAAGCACAAGCGTCGCCAGCGCACCCTTTAATGTACCGCGCAGGGACGAGCCGGGCACCGGTGGGGTGCTGCTCACAGAGGCTGGCGGAGTGACATTGGACAAGCTGTAATCCTGCGGTTTGGCTGGACTGGCGCGACGTGCACTATAAGCCGGACGCCCAAAGGGCGGCTAGCATGCCTTGAGTCGTGGCGAAGTGCCAGCCCCGCGCGGCTGGACTGCCTTTCATCATTAAGGTAGCTTTGCCGGTTACGCGGGAGCGTTCCAGCTCCTAGACTCAGACTTTTTCAGCGCGCACGCATTGATAACCATCAAGTGAACGACGCGCATGGTCTGGCCGGGCTTCGCCTGCGCTGCAATCATTCATCTGTCACTGACCCAAGGTTCTCCATGGCTCAATACGTCTTCACCATGCATCGGCTGGGCAAAGTTGTTCCGCCGAAGCGGGAAATTCTCAAAAACATTTCGCTGTCCTTCTTCCCCGGCGCCAAGATCGGCGTACTCGGCCTCAACGGTTCGGGTAAGTCCACGCTGCTGAAAATCATGGCCGGCGTCGACACCGAATTCGAGGGCGAAGCCCGTCCGATGCCGGAGCTGAACATCGGTTATCTGCCGCAAGAGCCACAACTTGATCCGACCAAGACCGTGCGTGAAGTGGTCGAGGAAGCAGTCAGCGTGATCAAGAACGCCCAGGCGCGCCTGGACGAGGTCTACGCAGCTTACGCTGAAGAAGACGCCGACTTCGACAAACTGGCTGCCGAACAGGCCAAGCTCGAAGCGATCCTGCAAGCCAGTGACGGTCACAACCTTGATCGCCAACTGGAAGTGGCCGCCGATGCACTGCGTCTGCCGGCGTGGGACGCCAAGGTCGAATTCCTCTCCGGTGGTGAAAAACGTCGTGTGGCCCTGTGCCGCCTGCTGCTGTCCGCACCGGACATGCTGCTGCTCGACGAACCGACCAACCACCTGGACGCCGATTCCGTTGCGTGGCTGGAGCACTTCCTGCACGACTTCCCGGGCACCGTGGTAGCGATTACGCACGACCGGTACTTCCTCGACAACGTCGCCGGCTGGATTCTGGAACTCGACCGCGGCGCAGGCATTCCGTACGAAGGCAACTACTCGGGTTGGCTCGAAGCCAAGTCCGATCGTCTGGCGGCCGAATCCAAGCAGCAGTCGGCTCACGAAAAAGCCATGAAAGAAGAGCTGGAATGGGTGCGCAAAGGCGCGAAAGCCCGCCAGTCGAAATCCAAGGCACGTCTGCAACGCTTCGAAGAAATGCAATCGCAGGAATTCCAGAAGCGCAGCGAAACCAACGAGATCTACATCCCGGCCGGTCCACGCCTGGGCGACAAGGTCATCGAATTCAAGAACGTCACCAAGGGCTACGGCGATCGCGTCCTGATCGACAACCTGTCGTTCTCGATGCCCAAAGGCGCCATCGTCGGCGTGATCGGCGGTAACGGTGCCGGTAAGTCGACCTTGTTCCGCATGCTGATGGGCAAGGAAACACCGGATTCGGGCAGCATCGAAGTCGGCGAAACCGTGCAACTGGCCTGCGTTGACCAGAGTCGTGACGACCTCGATGGCAGCAAGACTGTGTTCCAGCAGATCTCCGACGGTTCCGACCAGATTCGCATCGGCAACTACGAGATCCCGTCGCGCACCTACGTCGGTCGCTTCAACTTCAAGGGCGGCGATCAGCAGAAGTTCGTCAAGGACCTCTCCGGTGGTGAGCGCGGTCGTCTGCACCTGGCGCTGACTCTGAAGGAGGGCGGTAACGTCCTGCTGCTCGACGAACCGTCCAACGACCTCGACGTTGAAACCCTGCGTTCGCTTGAAGAAGCCCTGCTGGACTTCCCGGGCGCCGCCATTGTGATCTCTCACGATCGGTGGTTCCTTGACCGCGTGGCGACACACATCCTGGCGTACGAAGACGACTCGCAAGCGATCTTCTTCGAAGGTAACTACACCGAGTACGAAGCGGATCGTAAAAAGCGTCTCGGCGAAGCGGCTGCCCAGCCACACCGGGTACGTCACAAGAAACTGGCCTGATTCGGTTGGTCGCATGAAAAAGCGGAGCCTTCGGGCTCCGTTTTTTTTTGCCCCTATTTTCAGTAAGACCGAGGTGGATTCATCGCTGGCAAGCCAGCTCCCACAGGATTTTTGTCGTGCCCGAAATATGTGAACGCCGCTAAAACTGTGGGAGCTGGCTTGCCAGCGATGGCGGTATAACTGTTGGTGCATCAATCAAATTTGTTCTCCCTATTCAGGTGCAATATCAGTCTAAAAAGCCCTCTGATTTATATCCTGTGCACCATTTAATTTCATAAGTGCGACATTTTGCTCTGTTCCAGTGCGCAATTCGTTTGTTACAGTCCGGCCCAATCTCCTCCAACGACAATAAATTTGCCGAGACTTTTTCCATGATCGAATCCGTCGAATCCTTCCTTGCCCGCCTGAAAAAACGCGACCCGGATCAACCCGAATTCCACCAGGCCGTCGAAGAAGTGTTGCGCAGCCTGTGGCCGTTTCTCGAAGCCAATCCGCACTACCTGACTTCGGGGATTCTGGAGCGCATCTGCGAGCCGGAGCGCGCCGTGGTGTTCCGCGTGTCGTGGGTCGACGATCAGGGCAAAGTCCAGGTCAATCGGGGTTTCCGCATCCAGATGAACAGCGCCATCGGACCGTACAAGGGTGGCTTGCGTTTCCATCCTTCGGTGAACCTGGGCGTGCTGAAATTCCTCGCCTTCGAACAGACCTTCAAAAACTCCCTGACCTCGCTGCCCATGGGCGGCGGCAAGGGCGGCTCGGACTTCGATCCGAAGGGCAAGAGCGACGCCGAAGTCATGCGTTTCTGCCAGGCGTTCATGAGTGAATTGTATCGCCACATTGGCGCTGACGTGGACGTGCCGGCCGGTGATATCGGCGTCGGTGCGCGTGAGATAGGCTTCCTCTTCGGCCAGTACAAACGCCTGAGCAACCAGTTCACCAGCGTACTGACCGGCAAGGGCATGACCTACGGAGGCAGCCTGATTCGTCCGGAAGCCACTGGTTTCGGTTGCGTGTATTTCGCGGAGGAAATGCTCAAGCGCCGCGAGCAGAGCGTTGAAGGCAAACGCGTAGCGATCTCCGGTTCCGGCAACGTCGCGCAATACGCAGCACGCAAGGTTATGGACCTGGGCGGCAAGGTGATTTCCCTGTCCGACTCCGAAGGCACGCTGTATTGCGAGGCTGGCCTGAGCGAAGAACAGTGGTCGGCGCTGCTGGAACTGAAAAACGTCAAACGCGGACGCATCAGCGAACTGGCCGCAGCCTTCGGTCTGGAATTCCGCGCGGGTCAGTTGCCGTGGTCGTTGCCGTGCGACATCGCACTGCCGTGCGCCACGCAGAACGAACTCGACGCCGAAGCCGCGCGCACATTGCTGCGCAATGGCTGCGTGTGCGTGGCTGAAGGTGCGAACATGCCGACCACGCTGGAGGCTGTGGATATCTTTATCGAGGCTGGCATTCTCTTCGCGCCGGGCAAAGCATCGAATGCCGGCGGCGTGGCGGTGAGTGGTCTGGAGATGTCGCAAAACGCCATGCGTCTGCTGTGGACGGCGGGTGAGGTGGACAGCAAGCTGCACGCGATCATGCAGTCGATCCACCACGCGTGCGTGCATTACGGCGAAGAGAACGGGCGGATCAACTACGTCAAAGGCGCGAACATCGCCGGCTTCGTCAAGGTCGCCGACGCGATGCTGGCGCTGGGCGTGGTTTAAGCCGGTTCGATACGGATTACTTCAATCACTTGATCACCGGCGGGGCGTTGCCACAGCACCTCGTCGTTGAGTCGGGCACCGAGCAGGGCGCGGCCCAGCGGTGAGCCCCAATTGATCAGGCCTTTGCTGGCATCGGCCTGATCTTCGCCGACCAGTTGCACCCGGCGTTCGGTATCGTGTTCGTCGGCGTAGGTGACCCAGCTGCCGATCTGCACCTTGTCGGTGGATGTGGCGGCAACTGCGACTTGTGCGCTGCTCAGGCGTTGATTGAAATAACGCAGATCCCGTTCCAGGTCCGCCTGGCGTTGCTTGTCGGCCTGCTCACCTTTGGCCGATTGTTCGGCGTGCAAGGCTTGCAGTTCGGCGACTTTTGCCTGCAACTGCGCCAGCCCTTGCGGCGTGACGTAATTGGGCTGCGTGCTGACCTGCCGTTCGACCGGCTGATCGGCTTGCGCGGCGGCGTTGTCTTCGTTGACGAATGCGCGGCTCATGCTGTCCTCCCATTAATAACGTTTGGGCCATGGTCACCGGCATTTGGTTTCACTGGATGTCTGCAAGCGACCTATTGCGAGCGATAAGCCCGCCCGGCGTCCTGATCTTTCTGTTGCTGCCAGGCGCGCTCGCGTTCGTCCCAGTGTTCGTTGCGATACTCTTCGCGATCCTTGTTTTCCAGCATCGCCTGACACTGACGGAAGCCGTCGGTCCAGCCTTCGGCGTATTGCTTGTCCTTGAGATAGCGCGGCACGTTCTTGCGAAATTCGCCGCTGATCGAACCGGCGGCTTGCCGACCACTGACACAGCCATCGTCAAAGCCGTCGGCGAAGGCGGGTGGATAACCCTTGGCGATCAAATCTTCATGGGTGGTCTGGCAACCGCCCAGCAACAGCACAACACCCAGCAAACCCGCACACCGCCACATCGCACTCTCCCGCGCCGGTTGTCCGGCTTATGGGGAAAGTCTAGAAGGGGATTCGTTGGTGGGGTGTGAAAGAAAGATCAAAAGATCGCAGCCTGCGGCAGCTCCTACAGGTGAAACACATTCCAAATGTAGGAGCTGCCGAAGGCTGCGATCTTTTAATAGTGATACCACTTCACTTCGAGCATGACTTCCGTCTCAGGTGTGGCGAGATGGCTGAACTCACGCTGCGCACTCAGGCGCAAACCCAGATTGCGCGACAATTCCCACTGCTGATTCAAACTCAAGCTACGGCGCACTTCACCATTGAAGAAGTAATCACCCTTGGCTTCCAGGCTGAGATTGCCCAACGGGTTTTTCCACAACACGCCAGTATTGAAACCGCCGGCCGGAGAGACGAACTCGGCGAAATCATTGTTGTGTTCAACCCGCACCGTGCCGAGGGCAAAACCCAGCACATCGTCACCCAACGCCCACGTGCCGCCACCGCCACCATTCACATGGCTGACCAGCGTTTCGTCATCATGATTGCCCGGTACGCGCTCCAGGCCACCAGTGACCTGCCACGACAGCGGCTGCAATAGCTCATTGCGCGGCGTCAGCGAGCGAATCGTCGCCAGATCCAGCTGCTGGAACTGCCAGTGATTGCCCTCGTACTGACGCAACTTCATCTGCAGGATTTCGATCTGCGCGCCGAGCGGGAAGCTTTCGGCGTTGTCGTTGAGATCGTGATAAGCCATGCGCAAGCCGTATTCGCCGAACGCACGATCGCCGCGTGTGCCGAGGCCTGCCTGCCAGGTGCGTGATTCGTGGCCGTCTTCCGGCAAGCCTGGCTGCGGAATGTCCAACTCAGGCGCGGGGTTCTTGTTGATCGCCCGCAGCAATTCGAAACTGCGCTGCGCCCGTTGCGGATCGCGCTCCTGGCCGTTGGCGCGGTAGCGTTCCAGACGATATGCAGCGTCGATGATCAACGCCTGACGGTCGCGGGGCAGGGCTTTGAAGGCCGGATCCTGCAACTGCTGCTGATCGGCGCTGACGTTCAGCACCCATTGCTGTTCGTCATTGCTCAACGGCTCGGCACGGCTAAGCAATTCACGCTCACGGGACGGACGATATTCAATGCTTTCCACCAACCCGGCTTCCTTCACCGCTTTGACGGTGTCGGTGGGAATCGCGGTCAACGGAAACTGTTCGGTCAGGCGCAGACTCGGCCGTGCGACTTGCAGCAGCTCCAGCAGGCGGTACGAGCAGTTTTCATCGAAGAAGAAATAGTCGAACTGAATCTGCTTCAACTCCCACACATGCTCGACCATGCGCGCGGTTTCTTCCTGGGTCAGATTCAGTCGGTATTCCCACAGGTCGCGGTTTTCCAGACTGCGGTATTCCGAAAGTTTTTCCTGATACGGCACCAGCGCGAACAGGCCGGGATAACCGCCCATCAAACCTTTCCAGGCGTAGAGAATGCTGTTGTCCGAACCTTCGATGTAGGCGCCGAAGTTGATCGCGTAACTCAACAGCGACGTCTTGTCGGCCTGTACATCGGCCTGATCGATGCGCAGCAGGGTGTGACCGAACATCGATGACGGACTGTTCAAGTAAGCCGCCGGGAAGATCATCACCGCGCTGTGCGGCGAAACATCCTTGAACCATTTTTTGTACTCGGCGCATGCAGGTGTCGGCAGATCGCTGAGATTGAGCTGTGCTTTCAGCCAGCGAGTACGCGCCGGATAAACACATTGCGCATGTTGCTCGCCAAGACTGGCCGGGGCGTACAGCGCTTGCACGGTGGCGGCCAGTTCATGATCGGGATGTTCGTTGCCGTCGGGCGCAAGAAAGAACTTCTTGTCGCTGACATAGCTGCGCCAGCCGCCGAGTTTGGCGGTCTCGTAGTGACCGAGGGAAATCCAGAAGCGGTCGTTGGCCAATTGCTGCAAACGTTGAGGGTCGATGTGAGGCGCGGCGGACAGCGGGGCGCAGACACAGAGCGCCAGCCAGGCAAGGCGTTTGAGCATAGTCGGCAACTTGAACAGGAAAGAAATAAAGACCCAAGGAGGGGCGGGCCGAAAAAATAAAACCCGCTTCCCGAAGGAAGCGGGTGGGGTCGAGCTTAAGCCTGAGTTGCGTACTTGGCCAGACGAGGATCTGATTTCAGTACCGCCAGGGTGTTGGTATGCACGTCTTCAGCGGTCACGTCAGCCTTGCTGAAGATCTGCTGGAAGTGCTCGTGAGTCACGGCAGCGAAATGCGCACGGTCTTCCGGCGCCACGCCCAGTACCACGGCATAAGTCGTCAGCGCTTCGCCGTTGCCTTTGGCCATGTCTTCGGACAGCTCGTTCATCATGCCATTCATGGCAAACCAGGATTTGCCGCCGTAGGTCAGCGATGCGTTGGTCGAGCAGCCGTTGGTGCCGGACGTCATCCCGAAGGTGGCGTTACCGGACGTGCCGTTGGTGGTGGAAGCGAGGAAGTGAGCCGGGGTGCCACGCTGACCTTCGAACAGCATGTTGCCCCAGCCGCAATCCGGGCCGCCTGGAGCTTGCGCCATTGCGTTGATGGATACAGCGGTGAAGAGAGTACCGAGAAGAATCCGTTTCATAGCTTTTTTCTCTTTGTGTGCATACCAATGGACAGGGTTCTGGCCCCCCAAGCTCTGTACTAAACAGATCCAAACGAAGCCAGTGGGCCGGTATTAGTTCCAGCCGCGCAGTTTGGAGTTTAGGCATGTTCCAGGGGTTCCGTGGTTTTTTGCAAAATATTTGGAATAAACCCCGGTTTCCGGGGGCGGGCCGCAGTGCGAGCACTGCGGTGAACCGTTGCGTCGGCAAGATTTGATCAGCCAGCCACAAGCAGCCTACGCCGCCGAACGACAGGCGCGGC